>JBAXND010000019.1 GCA_037133915.1 Bacteroidota bacterium | reverse complement strand
AAAGGGGGTCAGCTTAACGCGGAACTAGGGGACCAGTTTGCGCGTATTCTCCAATAACAGTGACAACTTCAGCAGCTTTGTGTGAAATTGACGGTATCGTACTTTTCGGTGGTACGACAAGCTGTTGTAACAACCTCATCAATCTTGGTGCAGGCGTCAGTATCGGGAGTAAAATAAACGGTATTTGGGATGAAGGAGCATCAGGCAGTTCGGCAAATATCTGGTTCAATACTATTTATATCTGCGGAAGCGTGACTGCAGCAACTACTTCTGCTACGGCCGCCATCTGGGATGCCGCGAATGCATCAACCCGGAATTACCGGAATAACCTGTTAATTAACGCACGCACAGGCGGTGCAACCGGTAAGCATTATGCAATAGTTTTATCGGGAACGTCCAATACAACCATTGATAACAATGATTATTTTGTTTCCGGAACCGGCGGTGTTATCGGCCGCTTCGGTCCAACCGATAAAACCACATTGGCCACATGGAAACTGTCTACGGCTCAGGATGCAAGCAGCCTGAATACTGACCCTCAGTTTCAATTTGCCGGAGGAACTTACATAACTAATTACTATGCAGCCTCCAATTTGCCTGCTTACGCAGGGACAGGAATACTCACAGATTATGAAGGTATTGCGCGTGGAACTGCTCCAAAAATGGGTGCACTTGAATCCAACAGATTTGTTTGGCAAGGTGCTGTCAGCGCTGATTTTGGAACTGCAGCCAACTGGTCAGGCCATGTTGTGCCGGTTGACGGTGCGGATATTACTTTTTCAGTAGCCCCTTCCAATCACTGCGTGCTTGACCATAACAGAACCGTTGGTGTCATCACCAATTCTCAAAGCACCTATGCTTTGAAATTAAACGGTCATCATCTCACCATTAGTGGTCAGACAGCTTTTACCAATGGGGCACGAATCAACGCATCAGATAGTGGCTCAATGCTCGTATATGCAGGGACTTCCCTGCTTAACATTCCTCCGGGTACTTTTGAAAACAGCGTGGTTGATGCGCTGACAATAAATAATGGTGCAGGTGTTACACTCAATGATGAGCTGACTGTGAACAGAGAACTGGCCTTGGCACACGGAGCTTTTATACTTGGCAACCATACGTTAAATATCAATGGAGCTATAACCGTTTCAAATGGCACACTGAGCGGTGGAGATTCGACCAATATAAATATTGGGGGAAGCGGCCAAAGTACCGGACTACCGGCCATTACTGTCAATAATCTTGATATTAACCGCACGGAAGGTGTTCTCCTTGTCGGAGATGTTATCGTAAAAGGAACCTTGACGCTCACTGAAGGGACAGTTGTTTTGGGTCCTCATAAATTATTCATAGAAGGCAATTCTCCTTTAAGAATAAACGGAAGTATTGACGCCGGTAATGTAGGCGCAGACCTGATTTTTGGAAGTGATGTCCCGATTACATTAACCGCATCAACTTTTATCGGTAAGATTAATAACGTTACTTTCAACAATACGAGTAATGGCACTTCAAATATCAATATTGCCACACCCTTGACCATTAACGGTTACGCAGAATTTAACAATGGAATTGTATATTTTACAGACAATGGCTCTTTGCTGTTTTCAGACAGTGCAACATGCAACGGTGGCTCAATTAACAGTTTTGTAAATGGCAGTGTTGCAAAAGCCGGCAGTGAGTCATTCACTTTTCCGGTTGGAACCATTAGTATGGCAAATGAGAAAATATGGGCACCGTTGAAGATGTCGGCACCGGGACAATTAACCGACACATTCAGCTGTGTGTACAATTTTACGCCACCGCCTGATTTCGATAATACCGATGCAGTGTGCGACCCCGGTGAGCTTGAGCAGTTAAGCGGTGTGGAATACTGGGACCTGCAGCGGGTAAGCGGCACATCAACGCCTGATGTTACCCTGTTTTGGAAAGACGCTTCACGAAGCGGAATCTCGGATTCATCAAAAATAATAGTAGCGCATTACGGCGATTGCAATGGCGAAACAAAATGGGTTGCAATGCCTAAGGTTCAGAACCCGGTAAATGAGCCGGGTGGTTCAATAACCGGAACCGGATTCACCTCCTACAGCCCATTAACTTTTGGTCTGAAACCGGAAGGAAATCCACTGCCTATTGAGCTGTTAAATTTTTCGGCAGCATGCAGCAACGTTGAGGTAGCGCTGAACTGGACAACCGCCACCGAAAACAATAATGATTTCTTTACTATTGAGCGGAGTCAGGATGCCATTAATTGGGAGGTAGTCGGTACTTATAAAGGAAGCGGCAACAGTAGTCACATTTCAGTTTACGCTGCCGATGACAAACAACCGCTTGGAGGAACCACCTATTACCGTCTGAAGCAAACGGACTATGACGGTAAATTTGAGTATTTCGCTCCTGTTGTAACCGATTGTGGTAAAACAAATGAAACAATTGTCACGTATTATCCCAACCCATTTTCTACTGAAATATTAATGAATACCGGCATATTGGCCAACGACCGTGGAACAGTTCAGGTATTTGATACTGAGGGCAAGCGTGTGTTCACGATGGCATTTTCAGGCAGCGACCTGAATAGTGGGAAAGTGTTGCTGCCACTTTCAGATTTACCATCAGGAGTATATTTTATTGAGTTTAAAACCGGAGATCTTTCATCAAGTACAAAAATCATTAAGAAATAATAACCGATAATTCAAAATGATAATATTTCTTAGTATGCCCCACCCTTAAAAAGTGGGGCGTTTTTTTGAGTACTTATAAACAAACCATTGTATGATACCTTTTTATGCTGTGAATATTGTGTTGGTATAAAATCAACTATCCGCTATTTTCTTTAATTATCTTTACGAAAGTTAACCTTAAAAACCCACCCTATTGAAAATAGCAGTTACTGGTGCAAGCGGTCATGTCGGCGCAAATCTTTGCAGAGTCCTGATAGCCAAAGGATGCGAAGTAAATGTTTTGGCATTTAACGACAAACGGGGCTTCGAAGGCCTGAAGGTGAATAGCATTAAAGGCGATTTGCTCGACCCGAAATCATTGGATAACTTTGTAAAAGGCTGTGATGTAGTGGTGCATCTTGCTGCACAAATTTCTATCAGCGGCGACAAAGGAGGTCAGGTTTATAAAACCAATGTAGAAGGCACACGTAATATTGTAAATAAAGCGTTGGAACATGAAGTGAAAAAGTTTGTTCATTTTACCTCCATCCATGCCTTTAACCAGTTCCCGCTCGAAGAAACACTTGATGAATCAAGACCTCTTGTAAATGGAAATGCGCTGGCTTACGACCGTTCGAAGGCAGAAGGCGAACGCATTGTTATGGAGGCTGTAGATAAGGGACTTAACGCTGTTATATTAAGTCCTACTTCAATACTTGGCCCCCACGATTATAAGCCATCTTTTGTAGGAAGAGTATTAATAAAAATGTATAAAGGCGAACTGCCGGCATTGGTTTCGGGAGGTTACGACTGGGTAGATGTTCGGGATGTGGTTGATGGCACTGTCGGCGCAATTGAATATGGTAAAAAAGGTGAAAAATATCTGCTGAGCGGAAACTGGCTCAGCATTCCGGAGCTGTCAAAAGTAGTAGGCATTGTTACCGGAAAAAACACGCCCAAATGGGTTTGCCCCACATGGCTGGCCAAAGCCGGACTTCCCATCATGAACATGGTCGATAAAATGAAAGGCGACGAATCGCTTTATACGCGTGATTCATTGAATATCCTCGTAACCGGTAATCGTAAGATTTGCTCGGAGAAAGCCCGCGTACAGCTTGGTTTTATGCCCCGTTCCATTGAAGTTACACTCGACGACACCTACGACTGGTTCAAACGAAACGGTCACTTATAAACCTTTATCATGCTTATTGATCACTCATTGTTTACACAGGTCGTCTGGATTTGGATGATCTCAGGACTGGTGCTGTTGCCTGTACTGCTTAATATTACAGCTCCTTACGGAAGATATACCAACAGCAAATGGGGTCCGCTCTTAGACAACAAACTGGGCTGGTTCGTCATGGAATCGCCGACATTACTGGTATTTTCATATTTTTTCTTGAGCGGTTCCGTTACCAAAAATATAGTATTGTGGATTTTTTTCGGGCTGTGGCTGTTTCATTATGTTTATCGGGTGCTGATATTCCCGTTCAGGACAAAAACGGGCGGTAAAAAAATGCCGGTGCTGATCGTCCTTTTTGCTATTTGTTTCAATTTCATGAACGGATGGATTAACGGATATTTTCTGGGCTCTTTCACCATGACCTATGATATAACGTGGTTGTATGATCCGCGTTTTATACTCGGTGTGCTGTTATTCTTTATCGGAGTATACATTAACAGACGTTCAGACACCATTTTATTTGCCCTGAGACGCAGTGGCGACAAGGGTTATAAGATTCCTTACGGTGGGATGTACAAATATGTGTCGTGTCCGAACTACATGGGTGAAATGATTGAATGGGGCGGATTTGCGTTGCTCACCTGGTCGTTACCCGGATTGGCATTTTTTGTCTGGACCGTGGTAAACCTGCTTCCAAGAGCATTTTCAAACCATAAATGGTATCGTGCAACCTTTGCCGATTATCCGAAAGAGCGCAAGGCGGTGGTGCCGTTTATTCTTTAACTGCTTTCTTTTCCGTATCAAAAAAACCTCTGAGGACTTCATAGAATTTATTGCCCATACGTTCAAGTATGCTGGTTTCTTCTGCAATTCCTGAACCGGGCAGTATATATTGTTTTTCCCTGCGTTTTTCAATAATGCGCGTGCGGGTAGGTTTTTCCTGTTCCACCGGGCGGTTGTTCACGGAGGAATTTTCGGTGGTGCGAATCTCGTTTTTAATATTTTCGCGGGGCTGACTTCTCGGGCTGTAAATTTCCATATGATGCTTAATTTGCTTATTTATAACTATCTTTAGTTTTCCTGATTGATAACTTAATAACGTTTTTTAGAATTACAAAATTGCAGTATTAAAACAATGAAATCAAGGAAATTAAACAAAATATTTCCCCTAATTTTTTACTTATTTTGCTTAAGTTTTCAGTTAAGTTAAGCTTAATCATCTTCTTAATAAACTTAAAAATAATCTTAAATATTCTTGCATTGCCTTTGTTCTTCGTGTATATTTGTAGCTTCGAATTTCCGCTAATTATTTAAATGCTGTTGCAGATGTCTTATGGTTATTCATTCATAGACAATCCCGTGCTGATAATGCTCAGCAGGATGCAGCTGTTGTTGCCCGGCTTCAACAGAGCCATTGGCATTTATTATAAAACGGCGGGGCACTCCCCTTTTTCATACCTGCTCAGCCAGCCCGACAGGCAAGAACAGCCCGAGCCTATGGAGATCAGCAGTACGGCTAAAGATGCACTTAAACCTTATCTGAATTATAAAAGCGGTTACTATTGGTTCAGTCCTGAAGAGCTTCCGTTCGAAGCTGAAAAGCCACGAATTCGCCAGATGGAAATTATGAGTGAGCTCAACCGGAATGTACTATTAATTGTTACGAATCCCGGAAATCAGGAAGATATTTGTCTGGTAATACTCTATCTGACCAACAGTCTGGGGCCATTCAGAATCAGCAGTCATAAACCCTTATCGGCAGATATAAAAAGCATCATTGGTATGATGACGTATAACAGCATCAGCAGTCAGTTGATGTCTGTTGCTTCCGACAAACGGGTATTTGAAGAAATAAATGACAACACCCGCTCACTGGCCGGTAGTTACAAGAAAGCGCAACAGCAGAACAGTACACTGAAAGAGAAATATTCAAAAACCCTTGCCGATTACTGCCGGCTTTACGTAAATGAGCTTACGGAGGCTGAAGATTTTCGATACAGCCTTTCGGCAGAAGCCGTAGAAAAAATATGCAACTGGGAAGGTGAACTGGAGCAGTTGAAAGCGATACTTGAAAAGGCTGTTGGCTTTGCGCGAAGTATGAATTTTGGCAGTGATACCGATAATGTCACCATTGAGGATTTTCATGTAAATCTGAATGTGAAAAAAGAAGAGACCAAAAAGCCTGATGTTATTTCGCTTCCGAGTAAATATCTTAAAACGATTGAACTGCTTGACAGGCTTGAAGCTGCAGCCCTTATAGTTAAGTCGCAACATGCCGACCTGACGGGCGCAAATGTGGGACGTGCCTGTGCACGACCTGTTTCAGCACCTGCTATTACCGAAGCATTGCAAAAACACAGCGTGAAGATAATCGAACTGCTTAAGCAGTTCCCCAATCGTTGGCCAACCATCAGTAAGGATTTCAGACCGCTGCAGAATATACTCTCGGCACATACGATGTTACCGGACGAAAAAACAATGAGCGCGTAGTAAGAATATTACCTGATTTTCCAGTCAAATCCAAGACTTTCGCGACGCGAAGTGGGCTTTTGTGCTCCACGGGTGAGCTTTTCTACCTGCGCAGAAACATAATCTTTCAACTCTCCTACCGTCACCGAGCCATTGCCGTCACGGTCAGCCGACTTATTTTTAATTCCGTCAAGGATACAGTATGTGAATACACCGTTGTTCCATTCCGCTGATTCGAGCGCGTAACCGGTTCCGGCAGCAGCCGAAATGACAACTGCACCTGAACCACGCGATAAATTTGCAAACAGCTCCTGCATCAGCTCAAAGCTGTTCTGCAAACCCAACCCGTTATTTTGTTTTTCTATTTTTATTCCTTTGTAGCCGTATGTTTTGAGGTCACCTTTGGCGCCATCGGCTAAAACAAGGTTGGTATCTTTAATCTCAAACACATCTTCCTTATCCACTTCACCGCTGTGGCATGCATCCATCAGCAGCAGTTTTTCGCGTGCCGGAATGCCGTCGAGCAATCCTTCAAGATCATCGTACAGAATGCCCGACTGTGCCGGTTTACTGAAATTCATGTCATAGGTTGCGAAGTAAAAATCAAGACTGTCGTCGAGCAGACCGTGACCGGAAACATATAAGATAACGCGGTCGTCAACTGTAGTTTTCATGAGCTTTTGCCGAAGAGCGATGATGTTGTCGCGTGTTGCATTTTTATTAAACAGAGTATCAATAAAGACTTTCCCGTTGTTTTCAGTTTCGTCGGTAAACAAACCGGCAAGATCCCGGCCGTCTTTAGCAGCATATTTGAGATTAAAGCGGTCATCCTTATAATCGGACACGCTGATAGCAATAACATAGAGATTGGGTGTTACAGGTTGGGCAGGCTGATAATTAATTTCAAAGGTCTGCCTCAGACTTTCGATACCTTTTTCGTTGAGGCATGATACCTGAATGTTGTTCCTTCCCTGCGAAAGCTGCAGTGTGAGTTTTTTTTCGGTTGAAGCACTATTTTCGTTCCGCAAATCAATTCCGTTGATACCATAAACCGGCACATCGTTTATCCAGACATTGATACGGTCGAGTTTATACTTTGAATCGGATGCGGCAAAGTCAATGCTGAGGCTGCGTTCCGTGGTAGTGAGTGGAATTTTTTCTTTTTTGTTGATAACCAGATTGGGCATATGAAAATCGGGGCTGAACATGCTTTCGTCGAATTTCATCTTCCGTAAGCGTTTATGGTAGGCCTTTTTAAGAGAATTTATCAATTCAGGCGAAGCATAACCGATGCGGTCAAGAACGATATCGGGACGGTTATACTGCAGGTCGAACTGTTCGAAAGGAAAGACCTCGTTTCCTTTGCGGAAGCCCATGATGCTGAGAGCACCTTTGGAGCAGAAGTAATAATTATCGGGTGTACTCACCACCCAATCGACAGAATCAAGAATAACGAGATTTGCAATCTGACTGTAATCCTTTAAATTCCATAATTTCACGGTATTATCAGCACTTCCCGAAACAAGCAACTTCCCATCGGGTGAAGCCGAAACGCCCGAAACCATCATATCATGACCTTTTATTGTGAATTTTGTTGTTGCAGTCGCAATATCCCACACTCTGATATTATTGTCCCAGCCGCCGGAAAATACCTTCTTGTCATCCATGGAGAAGCAGGCAGAGAATACAGAATGAGCACGGCTGCCGGCATTCAGAGTGGTGATTAAATTGCCTGATGGCGCTGACCACAGTTTAAGAATGCCGAAACGACTTCCTGAAAGCACTTTTGTTCCGTCGTGCGAAAAGGCACAGGTTGACAGGTCATCATCATGAACCATTGATTTCACAAGGTTTCCATTTACGGTATTCCAAAGAAAAACTTTACGGTCATCGCCTGCGGCCGCCAGATATTTTCCGTCAGCGGAAGCGGCCACTTCCATAATATCATCCTTGCCACCGCTATACTGTGCCAGTTTTGCACCGTTTACAGCATCCCATTTATATGCCTCGGCATCGTCGCCTGCAGTGTACACGAATTTTCCGTCAGCCGACCAGCATAAGGAATTGATATCGCGGGAATGAGCTTTTTTAATGAACTGAGTACACGTTCCGGTTGCGACATCCCAAAACCGCAGTTTTTCATTGTCTGATTCTGCTGCAGAAGCTATGGTAAGACCAGATGGTGAGAATCGGGCTGCGTTTACGTCGCCGGGAACATCGTCGTTTGGCAAAAATGATTTTATTCCTGATGTTCCGGCAAGATCCCACACTATCAGGTGGTTTCCGAAGCGGCTTTGAGGCGAGCCGCAGCCTATGGCAATCCGCCTGCTGTCGGGTGCAAAATCTACCGTATGAATATTTCGTGAATGGGCTTTGAACTTTTTAACAACTTCAGCTGTGCCTGTATCCCACAACCATATTGACTGGTCTTCGCTGGCTGTAAAAATAAGATTGGGGGTACGGCCAAAACAGATATCGGAAACATCATCGTTATGGCCTGAAAAAACCTTGAGCTCTGCTCCTGTTCCCGCATCCCAGAGTTTTGCTTCCCAGTTTTCGTCGGCAGTTACGAATTGGCTGTTATCCGGAGAAAAACAGATTTTTCGCAACTTTCGTTTACTTCCCTGAACAGCATAAATCAGTGCACCGGATGTTACATTATATTTATAAACTGAATCTTCGTCGGAGCCGCCTGCAGCAATCACCGTAAGACCGTCGCTGCTTATATCAGCGGAAACATTGTCAGCAACGGCATTTATTGTTTTAGTAAGGCTTCCTGTGAGGGCATTCCATATTTTTATTTTTCGATCATTCTTTCCTGCAGACAGCAGCGTTTTTCCATCAGCGGCAAAATCGACACACAGCAGATCTGAAACCAAATCAGGTCCGGCGTATGCGGCAATACTTCTGACTTCGGTCATTGTTGCCATATCAAAAATGTGAATTATTTTCCACATGCCTACGGCAAGAAGTTTACCATCGGGAGAAACGTTCATGCAAAATATCTCGCTGCCAAGCGACACTTTCTTAAGCATTTTATATGAAGCAACATCTCTGAAATACATCATTCCGTCGTCATCGGCGCTTATCAACTTCGTTCCGTCGGGTGTGAAAGTGACCGCATTCACCGGCCGGTTGTGTTCATAGAATGTCACAAGTTCGCGACCTGTGGCTACATCCCAAATTTTAACTTTATAATCAACCCCCGCTGATGCAATGTATTTGCCATCGGACGAAGCAGAAATGGACGTGATGCGGTCAGTATGACCGAGCGGGATAATAAGGTCAACCTGACTGAAAAGACTGCCGTTCAATAATAGCAAGAAGGCAAGGAAACTTAATAACTGCAATCTCATAACAATTAATTTACCATCTAAAAGTACAAAAAAGAATGAGGCAGGAAACGTGATGGTTCCTGCCTCATATAAATATTGTTCATCAATTCTACCAACTAATTTTCACCTGACCATCGCCACTGCGTAAACCTGTTGTTGTACTTCCTCCGGTAACGCCTCCATAATAAGAGCTTCCGCCGCCGCCGCCTGAATGGGCCGTAGAAATGCCACCTCCATAATAACCACCGCCACCGGCACCATTCCAGGGAGTCATCCAACCTTCAGCATTACCACCCTGACCTAAAGTGCCACCGTAGTCACCGCCGGCTGATTGGGTACCGCCTCTGCCATAATGATAGCTGCTATGCTGTCCGCCATCCTGACCTGATAGTCCACCACCTGCACCACCGTATGCACCGGTATTGCTCGTAGCACTTCCACCCCCACCACCTACAATAAGGCGTGAATTAAGAGACGTGCCATCCATAGGATTCGCGTTGTACACAGTTCTTACATCGGAGCCGCCACCGCCGCCGCCCACAGCACTTGTAGCTCCATTGCTTTGACCGTTGCCACCGCCATTCCATCCGCCACCTGCAGGAATATATGAACCATTAGAAACAGTTCCCTGCCCGCCTACATAAACATATAACTGCTGACCGGGAGTGACAACAAGTGTTCCGCTGGCATAACCACCAAGACCACCGGCATTGCCGCAGGTGTATCCTTGAGCACCCCAGCATTCAATGGTTATCTGAGTAATACATGAAGGCACCGTAAACGTCTGAGAAGCGCCAGTATAGCTGAAGGTCTGGCTTCCGCTTACGGGAGCGCATGTTGTAGCGGTTATTGAAGATGATGTGGTTGAACTGCAGCCATTTTGCGTAACAGTAAGTGATGTTGAGTAATTACCGGATGTAGTCCACTGCACAACGGGGTTCTGTGCAGAACTCGTAGCCGGTGTTCCGCTCTGAAAGGTCCAGCTATAGGAGGCGCCGGTAACTGCCGGAGTAAAAGTTACGTTCGAATTAATTGTTGCCGTCAGAGGCAGCCATGTGTAGGCAGATGACGGGGCGGCATTTACGGTTGCTGTAGTTGTTGCAGCGTTTGAAGAGCAGCTTCCATTGGTTGATGACACTGAATAGGTACCTGCTGCTGCAGTCCCTGAGTTTGGAATTTTAGGATTCTGTGCTGTTGAAGTAAAACCATTAGGCCCGCTCCAGATATATGTGGCACCCGGAACCGTTGACGCAAATAATTTCAGGGTATCGCCGGCACAGACAGGTGTGTTGTTAGACGCAACAGGTATTGCAGGTGCGATACAATTTCCACACCACTCAAACCAGCTGTTGGCTTTATAAAAATTGAAACATTTGGTATCAGTATTAAAAATCACAAGCCCTTCGGCAGGATTGGTGATTGCATTGCGCTGCGCAGTGGTCATTCTGCTTAGCAATACCCCTTTTGCAGTGCTGCTGACATCAAAAATTGAAGATGCATCGGCAGGATTTCCGCTTACATTCACGGCTACGCCCTGTGCATAAGAATGAACAATGAAAAATGAACAATGAATAATTAAAAGCAGTAATAGAAAACGCGGTAAGTTTCTTAACATGATGTTTTTGTCTTTTTAAAGGTCAAGAATAATATAAGCATTTCTATCATGTTTTCTTTTTAAAAACACTGAAATACGCTGCTAAATTACAAAAATTATCAAATCACCAGGAAACAACTATTGAGCCGTTACCGGTTTGATAATCGCCGGTATTCGTCTGGTTTGTTCCATTATTGATTGAACCGCCGCCGCCGCCACCCGGACTTGACACACCGCCGCCACTGCCACCGGTATAACCGCCGCCGCCGCCACCACCGTGGAAACCACCACCACCACCACCCCATCCGCCATGACCGGTGTAACCGTTGCTGACGCCACCGGCACCACCTGCAGCCTGGCCCCCGGTGCACCAGGTATTACCGGTTCCAGCTGTAAACCAACCACCGCCGCCGGCTCCTGTGCCGCCACCCTGACTACCGTCGGTATATCCTCCGTTTCCGGCAGTTACAGAATAATATGCACCTGCGCCACCTGTAGTATTTGCATTGCCGGGTTGTCCATAACTACTGGTATTGTAATACGAGGAACCTCCGCCGCCGCCGGCGATAAGCAGTATTACACCATTGTTTACAGCAAAAGAACCGCCGCCACCACCGCCACCGTTGAGGCTTGATATGCCATTACTACCTTTTCCTCCTACAGTCAGAGTAATATTATCTCCCGCAGTTACGGTAAAAGTTCCACTGATATAGGCACCTTTTCCACCTACTCCGCCTCCGATTCCATTTCCACCTTGTGCACCATAGGCATCAATAGTGATTGAGCAAACACCTGAAGGAACAGTCCAGGTTTGAGCAGCGCCTGTATATGAGAATGTCTGAGATTGAGAATGATTATAGCAGCTGCTAATTGAAATAGAACTATTTGTTGTAGATGAACAGCCATTTTGAGTAACTGTGAGTGAAAGGTTATAAGTTCCGGATGCAGCCCAGGTCACTGAAGGGTTTTGGTTTGTACTTGTAGCCGGTGAACCACTTTGAAATGTCCAATTGTAATTTGCGCCCGTTAATGTTGGTGAGAAAACACAAGCCTGCCCAACTATGGGTATCAACGGATTTGCGGTAAAGGTTGATGCCGGTCCGCTGCTTACAGAAACAGTTGTAGTAGCGGGCTGTGAATTACAGTTTTGCACAGAATACACAGTATAAATTCCGCTTGCCTGCAATGTTATATTTGAAATAACAGGATTTTGAGCAGTTGAAGTAAAACCGTTGGGTCCGACCCACAGGTAAGTAGCCTGCGGAACCGTAGAGGCGGAAAGATTCAATGTTGAGCCTTCGCAAACAGGGCTATTGCTGCCGGCAATCGGAGCAGGCGGTCCGATACAATTACCACATACTTCAAACCAGGTATTATTTCTGAAAAAGTTAAAACACTTGGTATCTGTATTGAATATCATCAATCCTTCAGCAGGGTTTGATATTGCTGCGCGTTCGGCGGTTGTCATACGGCTTATAAGTACGCCTTTTGAATTACTGCTGACATCAAGCATTGATGAAGGGTCAGCGGGACTTCCTGTTGTATTGACGCCAACACCCTGTGCAAAGGAATGAACAGTTAAAAATGAACAATGAACAATGAAAATAAGAAACAAAAAGCGAAATGATTGTTTTAACATAATAATCTGAAATTAATAAGTTTGAAAATATACAATGAAGATGTCTTTCGTACGAAATCTTCAGCTACTCTGCATAAGTAAAAAATGAAAATTACCAGGCAATTATAACACTCCCGTTGCCGGTCTGATAATCAGCAGTATTGGTCTGGCTTGTTCCATTGTTAATTGAACCACCGCCACCACCGCCAATTGTATAATTTCCTCCGCTTCCGCCTGTATAGCCGCCGCCACCGCCACCACCATGGTAGGATGCTCCACCTCCTGCCCAGCCACCATGGCCTGTGTACTGGCTTACGCCGCCGGCTCCGCCTGCAGCCTGTCCGCCGGTACACCAGTTATTGCCGGTGCCTGCCGAATTCCAGCCACCGCCACCGGAACCACAACCGCCGCCCTGGCCATTGTCTGAGAATCCTCCACTGCCAACAGTTACCGAGTAATAACCTCCGGCACCACCTGTAGTAGATGCATTTCCGGGCTGACCGACACAACTGCTGCTGGAATAGGATCCGCCGCCGCCACCTGCTGCAATTAGCAATATATTGCCTCCGTTAATCACAAAAGAGCCACCGCCACCGCCACCGCCGTGGAGGCTACCACCGGTACCGTTTACACCTTTTCCGCCTGCCTTTATTGTAATAACGTCACCGGATGCAACCGTGAAGGTTCCTTTAATGTAGGCACCCTTTCCACCTATAGCTCCTGCAAAGCTGGTACCACCCTGCGCACCAAAAGCTTCAACAGTAATAGAACAGGTACCTGACGGGACTGTCCATGTCTGATCGGCGCCCGTGTATGAAAAGGTTTGAGATTGAGAATGGTTGTAACAAGTGTTGATTGAAATAGAACTATTTGTAGTAGATGAACAGCCGTTTTGAGTAACTGTGAGTGAAACACTGTAAGTTCCGGTTGTTGACCATGTAACCGATGGATTCTGTGCCGTACTCGTAGCCGGAGAACCACTTTGGAATGTCCAATTGTAGTTTGCTCCAGTCAATGTTGGTGAAAATACGCAAGCCTGCCCAACAATCGGCATCACCGGATTCGCAGTGAAGGTTGATGCCGGTCCGCTATTGACAACCACAGTCGTGGTGGCAGGTTGGGAATTGCAACTTAGTACTGAATAGACGGTATAAACTCCACCGGCCTGTAATGTTACATTTGATAATACCGGATTCTGAGCTGTTGAAGTAAATCCATTGGGTCCTGTCCAGTAATAAGTAGCCTGAGGAACCGTAGTGGCAGTAAGATTCAGTGTTGAGCCTTCACAAACGGGGCTATTGCTGCCTGCAACCGGAGCCGGTGGGCCAATACAATTGCCGCAGAGTTCAAACCAGGTATTGTTCCTGAAAAAGTTAAAACACTTGCTATCTGTATTGAATATCACCAGACCTTCCGCAGGATTTGGGATAGCATTGCGCTGTGCCGACGTCATGCGGTTAATCAGTACACCGGAATTTGTGCCGCTTACATCGAGCATTGCAGAAGGATCGGCAGCAACACCTGTAGTATTTACTCCCAAACCCTGTGCTGACACATTATAATAGCTAATAAAGAAACATATCAGGGTGAATGTTACTTTAAGTAAAGGGATTAAGGTCTTTTTCATAATTCAACTTATTGATATTTGTGCAAGGCAACTGCCAAAGAATAGCAAAAATAATCAATAATAAGAAAAATACCTAATATATTATATCAGTATAATTGGAACCTATTACTGTCGATTACCAGGAAATAATCACCTGACCGTTTCCGCTTCTTACAGAACCTTGTGTAGCTCCGTTAGTAACACCACCAGTATATGAAGTACCGCCGGCACCGCCACCTCCGGGTGCGCCACAACCGCCATTATAGCCTGCGCCGCCGCCACCACCACCACCGGTATAGCCACCGCCACCGCCGCCACCACAACCGGTAACGCCTGCAGCATAAGGAGGTACAGGATATGTGGTGCTTCCACCGTTTCCTCCCTGACCTGTTGTGCCGGTTCCTCCGGCAGTTCCTGATTGATTTCCACTGCCACCAGAACCACCATTTCCGTTATAATATCCACCCACTCCAACACCCGGACCACCGCCGCCACTGGTTCCGGTCGAACCGTCAAGACTGCTGCCACCGCCGCTTCCTGCTCCGCCATCACTGGGTATTCCCGGACTGCACGATTGAGTGAGTCCACCACCGCCGCCGCCGCCGCCACCGGCAGCAGCAATTACCCTATTTGAAAGTGCATTGCCACCAATTCTTACATCGCTGGCACCACCGCCAATGCCGCCGGGTGCGCCTGATCCGGTTCCGGAAGCACCACCACCATTCCATCCAGCCTGCCCTCCGACATAAATATTAATAATCTGGCCCGGGGATACGGTGAGCGTTCCTGAGGCTTTTCCACCCAAACCACCGACACCGCCATTGGTTCCGGGCAATGATCCGTTATGATTTCCTTGAGTCCCTTGTGAGCCTTGTGCACCATAAGCTTCTATGGTAATTTGAGTGATGCACACAGGGACTGTGAAGGTTTGCGCAGCACCTGTGTATGAAAAAGTCTGGCTACCGGTGCCGCCACAATTAGAAATAGTGATATTGCTTGCCGATGTTGAGCTGCAATTGCCTCCGCCGGTGACTGTAAGAGATACCGAAAAAGTGCCGCTTGTACTCCATGTCACAACAGGATTTTGAGCGGTTGATGTTGCAGGGGAGCCATTCTGAAAAGTCCAGGCATATGTCAGACCTGTGCTAACCGGACTGAACGTAACAGCTTGACTAATATTAGGGCTGGTGGGTGTATATGTGAAGGATGAATTCGGAAGTGAATTTACCGCTACTATTGTTGCTGCATAGTTTGAAGTGCATCCATTTACGGTAGCAGCAACATTGTATGTTCCTGCAGCAGCAAGGCCAGCATTTGTAATAGAAGGATTCTGTGAAGTTGAAGAGAACCCGTTTGGACCGGTCCAGGAATAGGTCGCCCCAACGATTGCCGATGCCGTAAGATTCAGGGTTGAACCTACACAAACAGGACTGTTACTGCCGGGCAAGGGTGCGGCAGGTGGACTGCAATTACCACACCACGGGAACCAGGTACTATTGTGGTAGTAATTCGGACAGCCCGAAGTTGTGTTGAAGATAATCAAACCTTCAGCCGGATTCACTATTGCATTGCGTTCCGTCTCACTCATTCGTGGTGCCAGGAATCCTTTGGTATTTGAGCTAACATCCAGCATTGCAGATGGGTCGGGTTGAGAACCTGAAGCATTAATGGCAGAGCCCTGTGCAAATGTGGAAAATGATGCTATCGTTAATATTAGTACGAAAAATATTCGCAAAGTCTTCATTGTTTACTATTTAAAATAATGCAGATTTAGTTTGAACGTTGTTTCAATTTTCAAGTATTTTTATTCAAAGATTACCATGAAACAATAATATAGCCATTCCCTGAATTCACACCGGCAACAGTTGAAGTATTTGTGCTTCCCGGATAAGAAATATAGCTTGAACCTCCACCTCCGGATGTTGCTTCTCCACCACCACCACCATACCAGCCGCCGCCGCCGCCACCGCCGCCATTAGAGCTTCCCTGTCCACGGCCACCGGTTCCAAAAGTTCCATCTCCTGCATTGGGATCACCTGTGCGTTGTCCGCCCAGGCCTCCCGCACTCTGTGTACCCCCTTTACCATTGCAGTTAGGTGTACACCAGGAGGAAGTTCCACCATCTCCACCTGAAAGTCCACCACCGGCACCACCAAGATTTGAAGGATAATTCTGGGGCATATAACCTGCACCACCACCGCCACCTGCAACAACCAGACGGTCGTTCAAGGTAAGACCCCGTCTAATATCGCTGGCACCACCACCTGCACCTGTATTATCTGATGACGCATTTGTGCCACCACCACCATTGTATCCACCCTGAATTTGAACAGGAGCTGACAAGCCCATACCACCAACAAAAAGATTCAGGGTTTCGCCCGGTGTAACCGGAATAGTTGCTATTGCTTTTCCACCTTTTCCTCCAGTGCCGGTAATGCCGCTTGTACCGCCTCCTTCAGCTCCATAGGCCTCAACCGTAATTGAGGTTACGCATGACGGAACTGTGAAATACTGAATATTTCCGGTATAAATAAATGTCGTACTGCCTGGCACACAATTCGAGACTGAAATGGTTGTACTGCTTGAGGCACTGCAGTTATTAGAAGTAGTAACAGTTAGCGATATATTATAACTTCCTGTTGTATTCCATACTACAACAGGATTCTGCAATGTGGATGCTGAAGGTGTTCCACCCTGAAAAGTCCAACTGTAAGTTTGGCCCGTTAATGCCGGAGTGAAAGTTACGTTTTGCCCAAGTCCGGTAGAAGTAAATGTAAAAGCGGCACTCGGAATAGGATAAATATTCGCAGTTGTCGTAACCGGAACAGATGTGCAACCATTTATTGATGCAGTAAGAGTGTAGGTTCCAGTTGCAGCAGAAGTAGCATTTGCAATTACAGGATTCCGGGCAGTTGAAGAAAATCCATTGGGTCCGGTCCAACTGTAGGTGACACCCGTAATAAGTGATGCCGTAAGATTCAGCGAATTGCCTTCACACATAGGCCCGTTATTCCCAACAACCGGACTGGCAGGAGGAATACAATTACCGCATATTTCCCACCACCCATTGCTTCTGTACAGATTAATACATTTGGAATCAGTATTGAAAATCATCAAGCCTTCAGCCGGATGGACAATAGCATTTCGCTCAGAAGTTGTCATGCGGCTAATAAGCACACCTCTGCTTGTACTGCTCACGTCAAGCATAGCAGATGAATCGGCCGGAGCTCCCCCTGCATTTATACTCACACCCTGTGCATGACCATTCCTAGCAACTGAAAATATAATAGCTATGGCTGCAATTAATATCGAAATATTTTTTATTCGCGTCATTTTAATTCATTTTTCTAATTAATAAGGATATAGATTTTAGGCAGTTTTGACTGCTAAATTAAGAAAAAATAGGCTTACTGTTTCTCAAAGTCGATATTATTACCCTTTTTAGAATCCTGAATAACTTGTCAATTGAGAAAAAATGAGTACTTTTGCACCCCCGTTTCAAAGAGGTACGGGGAGCAGGATTTTAGAACTTTAACTATTTTGTAATGCCTTTAACAACATTAAGAAACATTGGAATTGCGGCACATATTGATGCCGGTAAGACTACAGTAACAGAGCGTATCCTGTTTTTTACAGGCGTAAATCGTAAGCTTGGAGAAGTGCATGATGGCGAAGCTACCATGGATTTCATGAAGCAGGAACAGGAACGCGGCATCACGATTGCATCAGCAGCGATTTCGTGTTTCTGGAAAGAACACCAGATAAATATCATTGACACTCCGGGGCACGTTGACTTCACGATTGAAGTTGAACGTTCGCTCAGAGTAATTGACGGTATGATTGCTCTTTTCTGCGCTGTTGGCGGCGTAGAGCCACAAAGTGAAACAGTATGGAATCAGGCCGAACGTTATAAAGTTCCCCGCGTTGCTTTCATCAACAAGATGGACCGCACCGGAGCCGATTTTCAGGAAGTTGTTTCGCAAATGAATAAAAACCTTGATGCAAAAGCCCTTCCTTTCCAGATTCCTATCGGAAGAGAAGAGAATTTCAGCGGCATCATAGATTTGTTCAATATGACTGCCTATACATTCGGAGATACTGAAGAAATCAGGACTGAAATTCCAGAATCGATGAAGGCACAGGCTGAAGAAGCCCGCACCACCTTGATTGAAAAGCTTGCCGAGTTTGACGATGTTATGATGCAGGATTATTTTGACGGAAAAGAAATTTCTGTTGAGCGCCTGATGAAAACAGCCCGCGAAGCAACGCTAAAACTACTTATCACTCCGGTATTCTGCGGTGCAGCATATAAGAATAAAGGTGTGCAAATGCTTCTCGACGCTGTTGTGGACTACCTTCCTTCGCCTCTTGACAAAGGAGCCATTATCGGAACTGATGTTGAAGATCCCGAAAAAAGCCGTCAACGCAATCCTTCACCAAAGGAACCGTTTGCTGCACTTGCATTTAAACTTATTCACGACCCGTTTGTCGGTCAGCAGACATTTATCCGTATATATTCAGGCACACTTACCAATGGCATGTCGATCATCAATATGACCAAGAATAAATTTGAGCGTACAGGACGTATTTATCGTATCCGCGCCAAAGACCGCGAAGAAATTCATGAAGCGGGTCCGGGCGATATCGTTGCACTGATTGGGATGAAATTCACCAAGACAGGAGATACTTTGTGTGACCCGGATAACAGGATTTATCTGGAAAACATCCATATTCCGCCTCCCGTTATTGAGCTGAAAATTAATCCGGCCAATCGCAAAGACCAGGAAAAACTAGGCGAAGCACTGGGCAAGCTGATGAATGAAGATCCTTCATTTGTTGTACGTTTTGACCACGAAACCGAAGAAACCGTTATTTCAGGCATGGGCGAACTCCATCTGGAAATCATCATCGACAGGCTGAAACACGAATTCGGAATGGAAGTTATTGTGGGTGAACCCTCGGTTGCATACCGCGAAACCATTACCATGGAAACCGAATCTGATTATAAACATTCGAAACAGAGCGGTGGAAAAGGACAATTTGCCCGCACCCTCATTCGCATGGAACCCAATGGCGGCAAAGGATTCGAATTTGTTGACAAAATCAAGGGTGGCTCTATTCCTCAGGAATATATTCCTTCCGTTCAAAAAGGCATTCTCAAAACGCTGGAAACAGGTATTCTTGCCGGCTTCCCGGTAGTAGATGTGAAAGTAGTGCTGCTCGACGGCGCCTTCCACCCTGTCGATTCATCAGACATGGCATTCCAGATTTGCTCATCTATATGTTTCAAGAAAGGCTTTATGAAAGCGAATCCTATTTTGCTTGAGCCGGTGATGAAAGTAGAGATTAATACTCCTGATGAATACATCGGCGAGGTTTCAGGAAATCTGAATCGTAAGCGCGGAAGAATTGAATCCATGCGGCGTTACCGCAAAGGCTCACAAAAAATCAATGCGTTTGTTCCATTGATGGAGATGTTCGGTTATGCTACTCAGCTCAGAAACATTTCGAGCGGCAGAGCCAATTACTCTATGGAATTCTTCCAGTATATGCCACTTCCGAAAGGCATTCAGGAAGATGTTCTTAAAAAATTAGCAGAGAAAAAGTAAACTCTCCGGATGGCCTTTGATTGAAGTTTTGTTATACTTTTATGGAATAATTCAGAACCGGGTATAATGAAACGACATTCAAAGGTCATTTTTTTGTTTTTTACAGTGCTGCTGCTGTCGCAGTTTAGCGCAAAGGCACAGGGAACAGCCATTAACAATACGGGGTCATCTGCCGATCCATCCGCATTGCTCGATGTGAGCAGCACAAATAAAGGCGTTCTGATACCCAGAATGTCGGAATCAGAGCGCAATGCCATTGTAAATCCGGCTGAAGGTCTTCTTATCTTCAATACTTCCTCAAAGTGCTTCAATACCTTTATCTACGGTGCATGGTTCGAACTGTGCGGGAAATGCGTAACACCGCCCGGCACTTCCGATTTTACCATCAGCAAAGATTCTGTCGAAGCAGGTGAAGGCGTGAATTTTTCGGCCACGAACCTCACCGGTGATTACTATTTCTGGACGTTTGCGGGTGCCAATCCCGGTTATTACGTGGGCACAGCGCCCTACGGTATCCGGTTCAACTCTCCTCCCGGATGGAAATATATGTGGCTCACGGTAACCAAAAACGGCTGTACATCTACAACGCGTGATTCCGTCTATGTTAAGCCCATTTACAACAATACCCAGACGCAGCAGATATTTATTGTTCCACCAACCATTTCGGTTGTTCATATTGAAGCCTGGGGCGGCAGCGGTGGTGGCAACGGTGGCGGCGGCAAAGGCGGTCATGTGCGTGGCGACCTTGCTGTGAATCCCGGTGATACGCTTTTTGTTTTTGTGGGCGGTTCAGGCTCCGGGTTTATTGGTGCCGGATATAATGGCGGCGGTCAGGGAAACGGCGGCGGCGCTTCTGATGTCCGCTACGGCGGAAATGCGCTGTCGAATCGTATCATCGTGGCCGGCGGCGGCGGTGGCGGCGGATATGCTACAGGAATAGCAGGCGGCGATGCCGGTGGACTGACAGGTCAAAACGGCATGGATTACGGCTCTCAGATTAAAGGGACGGGCGGCAGCCAGTCGGCCGGTGGCATTGGTGGTTGGGGCAGCGGATATTCAGGTCAGGGCGGGCCGGGCAGTGACGGCACTTTAGGGAACGGAGGAAACTGGGGTTGCGTTGGAGGAAGCTGGGCAGGTGCCGGTGGCGGCGGATATTACGGCGGCGGCTCAGGTGGCTGCGGCGACCACAATTCATGGGGCGGCAGCGGCGGCGGCGGCTCATCCTACATCGGTGGTGTTACCAATGGCGTGATGTACAGTTCAACAAATGTAGGCGACGGGAAAGTTGTCATTACATATTAATAAATATTTCTCAGAAAAAATGGATATCACAGAAGCACTCGGAACTGACAGCTCGCGTGCCACGATTGACTGGGTTGTGAATGAAATAGGAAGCGACCGCAAGAAATTCCGCATTGCTCTGGAACATTGTTTTGCCGACATCTACCCTATTGCAATGCGCGCTGCCAGAGCAGTGCAGATAAGCTGTGTTGTCAATCCTCAATTCACGAACCTTTACATTGATGAAATTCTTGAACATCTTGCCACAGCAAAAGTTGAAGGCGTGCGACGCAGTTTTGCCAAACTGTTTAATGATAATGTTGACCTGAAGAATTTTAAACAGCTGGGAGTGCTGACCAATACTTGTTTCAATATACTGGAATCGCCCAAAGAAGGCATTGCCGTGCGTTATTATGCCATGCAGATATTGTACAAGATTTCACAGATTGAACCCGACCTCAAACCGGAACTGGCGCTCATTATTCAGCTGCGACTCGATGAAAGCAGCGGTGGCATTAAGAACATCTCGCAAAAGCTATTGAAAAAACTGGGGAAGGAAATTGAAAAGTCCAAAGGTATTTCCCGTTAATCAGGTCAGATTTCCTATTTTTACTTCTCAAACACTCGCTTTTTTATGAAAAAATATTTTTTCATTTTCATCCTCATGGCATTCTGCTCCAGGGAAGCAGCGGCTTATACGATAACCGTTACGAATACTCTCCCTTCCGGAAGCGGTTCGCTCAGTGCAGCCATCGACAGCATAAATGCCCATACAGGTCAGACCTGCACTATCAATTTCAGCATCCCGGCAACGGACGCGGGATACAACAGCGGCAGCGGTGTATGGATTATTAATATTGTGAACAGTTTTATGCCGCTGATTGCGGGAAATACAACCATTGACGGCAGTTCACAAACAGCGAATCAGGGCGATTCAAATGCTTTCGGTCCCGAAATTATGCTGCTCGGAAACGGAACAACATCAGCCAATGGGCTGATACTGGCATCATCGGGAAATACTGTCAAAGGACTGATTGTTTCCGGATTTACTTATGGTATTGCATGCTACAGCGCTGCAGCTATAAGCAATATAATTATGGACTGTTACATAGGCACCAATGCCGGCGGTAGTTCGGCCATTCCAAACAATGAAGGAATTGCTGTTGGAAATGGTTCCAACACTAATATTATCAGAAAGTGCCTTGTTTCGGGCAATACAGATTGCGGCATTGTTTTTACCGACTCCGATCACAACGCAGTTGTCAACTGTATGGTAGGCACAAACAGCACCGGAACAGCAGCCATTCCTAATAATTTCGGCATAGCCATCAATAATTCAACATTGAGCATCATTGGCAATAATAAATCGCAGCGTAATCTTATTTCAGGAAATACAACGGCAGGCATTGCCATCAACGGCACTGCCTCCTGCTGCAACAAAGTTGCCGGAAATTTTATCGGTACAGATATCACAGGATTACTCCGTCTTCCGAATGATAACGGCATTCTTATCACCGGTGCGAACAGTAATATTATTGGCGGAAATTCGGCTGCTACACGAAATATTATTTCAGGAAATACTACCGGCGGAATTACCATGAACGGCACAGGAACCCGTTTGAACCGAATCACCGGAAATTATATAGGCACCGACAGTACGGGATTGCAGATATGTTATAATCAGGGCGGCGTGATTCTGAAAAGCAACAGCAACAGCAATATTGTCGGCGACAGTTTGCCGGGAATGGGAAATGTTCTGTCGGGAAATTCGGAGATTGGTCTCTATCTCGAATCCAGTGACAGCAACACCATGATGAATAATTTTATCGGTCCCGATGCCACCGGCAGCGGCGCGCTCATCCTGAATGACTCTATGTTTCAGGCGAACGGCATGGAGTTCAACACCGTTTCAAGTCACAATATACTCGGCGGATATTCGCCTTCAGCCCGCAATATTGTAAGCGGAAACCGCGTCTATGGCGTTATTTACTACGGTCAGGCCTCCTACAACCATACCATTGAAAATTATATCGGAACCGATGTCACAGGAACTATTGCAATGAAAAATGCAACCGGAATATGCGTAGACGGTGCGTCAAATCACAGCCTCATTGCAAACAATGTTCTTTCCGGCAACGTGAGTTACGGCATTTTTATCGTTACCACCGGCACTTATTATAATCGCTTTACAGGAAATATGGTAGGAACCAACGCGGCGGGCACCGATACCATTCCCAATGATATCGGGCTTTTGCTGGGTGGCGGAACTAAATACAATGTTATTGGTGGCACTTCCGCCGGCGAGCGGAATATTATTTCGGGCAATCATTATGAGGGTATTGAAGTTGCCGATGTTCATACATCGCATAACCAGATTCGTGGTAACTTTATTGGAACAGATATCACCGGAAACACGCCATTGCCCAACAAAAGAGGAATTGGCGTAGTGAGTAATCCTGCGTCGAACACCATTGCACAGAATGTAATTTCAGGTAATAACAGTTTTGGTTTGCTGCTTTATAACAACGCTGACAGCAACCGCATCGTATCGAACCTTATCGGGATGGCTGCCAATGGCATCACTCTTATGGGAAACGGCGGAACGGGAATTGTTCTGGGGGAAGCCTGCAGCAACAATTTGATAGGACTTGTTGACAGCGCCAACGTTATCGCGGCCAACGATTCGGGAGGCATTGTGGTAATCGGAAATACAGCGGTAAACAATAAAATTTCCGGGAATTCAATTTTCGGAAATATGTATATGGGTATTGATTTATTTCCACCGGGACCCAACGGTAATGATTTCGGCGATGGAGATTCAGGTCCCAATGCACTGATGAATTTCCCTGTGATTTCAACGGCTCATTACTACGCTCCGTCCAATAAAACCTGGGTAACCGGAACACTTGATACTCCTAATCCTGAAAATGCCACTATAGAATTTTTCATCTCAGATAATTCATTTTTAGGATACGGGCAGGGAAAAACCTATCTCGGTTCCGCACATCCCGGCACTGACGGTAATTTCTCGGCCATTATTGACGGCGTTCCGGCAGGTCAGACGATTACTTCAACAGCCACCGATGCTACGGGAAATACCTCTGAATTTTCTGCGAATCTCAGTGTCGTAAGTGGCATTGAATCCCATGGTGAAAACACCTTCGGAGGAATCGAATTTTATCCGAATCCGGTTTCGGAAAACGGCACTTTATCGTTTAATCTCGATGCTGAATCATCATTACGTGTTGATGTATTTTCCAGTTTTGGGAGTCTGGTTTTCAGCCATGATGCCGGTCGTTTTCCGGCTGGTTTCAATACATATAGTATTACTTTAAGTGATATTAATAAAGGTGTTTATTATATGATTGTTAGAACTAAAGGAGAAGCCGCAGGAATAATTAAATTAGTTGTTCAATAACATTGATTTTATGAGCAATAAAATTCCAATTTTGGTACTGCTGCTGACATGCATTACCATGTCAAATTTACGGGCAAATACCTTCACGGTAACCAACACAAACGACAGCGGAAACGGTTCATTACGTGATGCCATTTCGCAGGCAAACAGCACTCCCGGAAGTTCCCACATCATTGAATTTAATATTTTGCAAACGGATGCAGGATACAATGCAACGGATGGCGTTTGGGTTATTCAGCCGCTGTCGCCCCTGCCCTATATTACCAGAAGCGGACTCACGGTGGACGGCAGCTCGCAAACTGCACATCAGGGAAACACCAATATTTATGGACCTGAGATAATGCTCAACGGAAATGATGATACAATAGACTATGGCTTTTTTATTTTTGCTTCCAATGTTACGGTGCGTGGTTTTATTGTAAGTGATTTCAATTATGGGATTCAGATATACGGTGCCAGTTCGCAGAATAATTTGATTGCCGGAAACTATGTCGGAACCAATGCCAGCGCCACCGACTCGCTCGGAAACGACATTGGCATTGAGATGTTTTCCGGAACGCACAACAACATAGTGGGGGGTCCAGTAAAAGCCGACCGCAACATCGTTTCGGGTAACCGGCACATCGGCATCAGAGCAGTGAACAGCTCATTCAACAGCATTTGCGGCAATTATGTCGGAACGAATCGCACAGGAACCGCTGCCGTTGGCAATTACGACGGTATCAGCATTGAAGGACTTGCCAGACATAACATGATTGGCGGAACAGCGGCAGGACTCAGAAATATTGTTTCGGGAAATGTGGCCTACGGCATTCCGTTGTTTGGTGCGGGAACCGATTCAAATACGGTGTTCGGAAATTATATAGGTACCGATACCAGCGGCACGCATGCAATTCCCAACACATACGGAGTGCTGTTCGACGACGGCTCAGAAGGAAATATTGTGGGCGGTCTCAATGCGGGTGAACGCAACATTCTTTCAGGAAATTCGGGATATGGCGTGTTTATTTACAATATGGGAACAACGAATAACTTCGTTACCGGCAATTATATAGGAACCGATCCGGGCGCTACCATGGCTGTCCCCAACGGCATTGGAATCGTTATTGACGGAGGTGCTACGGCGCATACTATCGAGTCGAATGTTATTTCTGGCAACCTGCAATCAGGTATTGCCATTCACATTACTCTGACTAATTTTCATATCATTAAAAAAAATAAAATTGGAACGGACATCAGCGGAACGCTGCCGTTACCTAATGGTGAGGATGGCATTCGCATTGGCGAAGGCCCGCAGTACAATGTGATTGGCGACACGCTCGGAGGCGGCAATATTATTGCCTTCAACGGTATGAACGGCGTGAATATTCTGGATATTAATGACGACCACAACCGCATTTCAGGGAACAGTATTTTTAGCAGTACTATATTAGGTATTGACCTGTTTCCGCCGGGCGTAACACTCAATGATGCCGGTGACGGAGACAGCGGCCCGAATGATAATATGAACTTCCCGCAAATCGATACGGTCATTTTCGATTCGGGAAACGGGCAGACAAGCATCAGCGGAATTCTTGACACACCCTTGCCGGAATATGCCACTATTGAATTATTCAAAGCGGCGGTAAATCATTCGGGCTATGGCGAAGGAAAAATCTTTCTTAAAACAATTCACCCTGACAACTTCGGAAACTGGAGCGCCACGCTGAACGGATTGTCATCAGGCGATTATCTTACCACCACCGCAACCGATTCCTCAGGTAACACTTCCGAATTTTCAACAACGTGGAGTGCACAGGGGCCTGCCGGAATCCAGCGATTGACGGACTATTCAGCGAATTATACTATTTTTCCTAATCCGTTTGCCGGATATTTTGAAATAAAAACGGCATATATTGATTCGGCACCTGTCGAAATTTACCTGTATGATATGGATGGAAAAATGCTTGATGAATTTTCGATGAACAGCACTGAATACCGTTATAATAGCGACATGCTGAAGGCCGGTGTTTATAAAATCTTGATTAAACAGTCCGGTAAATTGCAAGCCGTGAAGGTGGTTGTTAAAAGATAGGCGAAAGTCGAAAATCAGCTGTTCCTGTTATTTATTCCCGCCGGAAGCAGACGGCTCTTTTACCTTTTTGCTGAGGTTGAGGTTGCGGGTGAGGCTGAATGCGAAGGAATATCTGGATGAGAGCTGTGATTTATTTTTTACTAATCTGTTTTTTTTGTTTCATCGGTGAAAGGAAATTCTCTGAGGTAATAACTCGTTTACCTGTTTTCTCTTCTAATGCCAGTCGGGCATCTTTTGCAATTCGACCGCCATTCTTTCCTGCATCAGCATTTTGCTCAATCCCTTTTGCTTTATCAGTTTCAGCTATCTGTCGTGTGGAAAGTTCCGCAAGCGCTGTGAAAATGAGTTCAGCTTCACTCATATGATCGCGAAGATTTTGCGTTTTTAGCCCTTTCAGGACTTTGTGCTTTTTAACTGATAGGCCCGTCCATTCCTGATGTATAATATTGGTTAGAAAAGCAAATTCGTCAGACTTCTCAATACCACTTTGCTTCCAATAATCAGTGAGTTTACTTCGCGTTTCTTGCCCGGTCATCCGCTGCTGAATCCATTTTTTCACTTCTGCCCAAACGTTGCCAATTCTCTCTGGCACGGACAAGGCCTTGTTCAGGGTCTGAAATCTCCTGCATCCTTTCATAACCCGTTTTTGCAAGCCATTGTTTGAATGGTTCGGCTTTTTGTGATGGAATAGACTGAATGATACGAAGTAACCCACGGGTATCGGCACAATCGGTTTGGTACTTTTTGCCATCGGAAGCTTCCAATTTCAGTTGTCGACAATTTGTCGATAACTCAATGCCAGAAACTTTTTCCCTTTTTTTTATTCGATACCAGTAATCTCCGGGCTCCGGACTGTCAGTTAGGATTGCCACTACATCAACAATAGAAAAATACCATTTTTCTTCTGCGTCGTTCCAAATAGAACGCACTTGACGGTTTTGAAATAATTTGATGTTGCTCACAGTTTTTGATTTATTTGTTTCGTTAAGTTTATATAAAATTGTTTAATAAAAAGATTTTCAAAATAAAAGGAGTCCTCTCCAATAATAATAATTACTATACCACAAAAAATAAAATTTCCAACCTTTTAAGCACATTAATTCTCCACCTGAGTTTCAAACAATAGCAAAACAAACAACTTTGTTGTATTTACTTAATAAATGTAAAAATAGCAAAATAAATTATTCCTGTTATTTATTCCCGCCGGAAGCAGACGGCTCTTTTACCTTTTTGCTGAGGTTGAGGTCGCGGGTGAGGCTGAATGCGAAGGAATATCTGGGTGAGAGCTGTGTTCCGATATAATATTTGTACAACGGATAATCGAACAATCCGGCGATGTGCCATTTGCCCAGCAACGAATAGCTGAGCTGTGCGGATAAAAAGGTGACGTCGCTGCCGGTGTTGATTTCCTGTGCAACCGCATTCATATCAGGCATCTTGTATTCATTGCGTACCATGACAATCCCGAAAAGGTTGCGAACAATTTTCTTACTCAGAAAAACAGAATTGGATAATGAGCTTCCATATTTATAATCTGTTTTGCCCGGGAAATTATATTCAAAGCGGTTGAGCGACAACAGCCGCATGCTGATTTTCGGGAAGTCCTTACTGAAAATCAGCAGTCCCATAGCACCGTATGATTGTGTGGAAGGTTGTAAATCGATGGGCAGGCGCACATTATCAACATATAATGGCTCGGTGCTGAACGGAAATTTGAAACCCGCTCCTACCGTGAGTTCTATCTTCTTCAGCGGTTTTATCAGCGCACCGTATTTGGCTGTGATATAACCGTTGCTCAACCCATAACCGCGCTGCTTGATTGTTGAGAGCGGTAATTCATAAATGCGAGTCTTGTTGATAAAATAGCCCAGTTCGGCTTCTGCTGTGAGCCTTTTGGTAATACCGTATGAAATGGTGATGCCCGTATAATTAAAATACGATCGCTTCATATAGTTCGTGGTCTCCGTTCTGTGGTCGGCTTTATAGTAGGAATTCAGAAAGTTATTGCGATAAAATGTGATAAAACGCAGATGATTTTTTGCCAGAACGCCTACGTAAGTGGATGCTCCTGCAGGACTGCCCATAGAACAGCATTGTGCATTTACATGAGCGGATGCAATAAGAAACAGAAATGCGAGGATAATTGCCGCACGTTTATACATTGCTTCTGATGTAGATCGTTTTCTTCTGCGTAGCCTTATACTTGTCGGTTACAGTGCATGTAATCCAGAACCTGTCAGCGTGGCAGACCGTCCATTGCACCTGATTTCCCGAGCCCAGCACAGAGCCGTATTCGCAATCCCAGGTGTAAGTAAGCTCATCACCGGTGGCAACTGCAGTGAGTGTTGTAAGCATATTCACTCTGATGATGGTATCCGTGGCTGTAAGGCTGGTAAATGCCAGTGGTGTTTGTTGATCAACAGGCGTTGTGTCGGTTTTTTCCTTCTTACAGGATACAACGATTATCGCAGAAAAGAGTAATAAAATTAAAGAGATTTTTTTCATCACATCCGGTATTTTGATTTAATAATACTAGAAATGCTATAGGATTACAAAGGTAAAACAAAATTGGTCATTTTTTTTAAGCTAATTTCCTGCAACATATCAATTAACAAACAAATAACTGATAACTAGTCTGGCCCCTATCCCTAAATTCCTTTCCCCGCAACGGTGAAAGCGACTTGTTTTTTTCTACTTACGACTGCCTACTCTTGCGGCTCATGCATTTTCGTCACATTTCAAACTCATTATCCGTGCGCCGCCGGTTTGTATGTTTTCTCTATTTCTATAAATATTATATCCCTGACGGGATAATTTCAATCATCAATTAACCTTTGCATTATCGGTCAACGCAGCGATTCAGAGATGGTCAGTCGTTTCGGCTAAAGACGGACAAGCATTATTAATTATTAATCGTTAATTATTTCCTGTTCCCTGCCTTCTTCCCAGCTCCCTGAATGCCTTCAGCATTATATTCAGGTCGTTGGTAATTTTATAATCCTTGGCATATAAAATATTCAGACTTGTAATGATTTCCTTTGCCAATGCCTGTTTGCGTATTGCATCTGACGGGTTTAATACGCCTTTCCTGATGCGAGGAAGTTTCATATTGTTAGTAATATCCTGCGGGTGATATCCAACCCACGAACGCCTTCCGACCAATACCTTGAAGATATTAATAATCAGTCCCGGCGGGCTTTTCATAAAGGGTATGACCAGAGGTAAAAACGCGAGTAACAACAATGCACTGATGTGGTCGAACATCCATTTGTCGCGCTTGTTATTTGTCTTACTGATGGAATTAATGCTGAGCACATACAGATCGCCGCCGGTTGTGATGGAGTTGCTTCCAATAATGGAAAGGCTTTCGGGAGGAGCTATTTTAAAATCCACCTGCAAATTCTGAAAGCCGGTCATTTTATCGATGATGAGCTGTGGTGACAGGTTTTTGGAACAGAAAATCACTTCATCAATTTTATAAATATCGATGATATCTTTAAGCTGTCCGAGATTGCCGGTAAAGCCGTTGCCTGCCTGTTTATTGTCGGGGCTGACCAGACCAATGAATCCGGGAGCAAGGTGCGTATCGCGCACAAGCGCTGCAACGCGGTCGGCCTCTTCGCTGTCGCCAACAATTGCAAAGCGCCGATTCTTTCCCATGGTAATGCGGCACGACTTCACCCCTGCAAGGTGCATCAGCACACGGAAAGCCGACATTGAAATAAGTGCCCATGCAGCGCCGAGCATGATAATAGCACGTGAAAAACGCATAGTTTCGTCTAACAAACCGTACACGGTAAGTATAATTACCGTACCGATAAGCAGTCCCTGAAATATTTTCAAAATCCTTACGGGACGGTCATATCCGCCACTCAGATATACCGAGAACAGCCAGACTAAAATATACAGCGGTACTGCAACCGTAATGAATTCTATGGGGTAATGGCCGCCCCGGGTGAACAGTACATGCGTTTCCCAGTAGGATTTTATGAACCAGATGCCTGCAAATATCATTGCAACATCAGTAACAGGCAGGAATATGGCCGAAATAAAACGTGATAAAATAGCAACGAAAGCCCTTAAATAGATGGCTATTTTGATAAGGAATGAAAACAGGCGCGCATTTTTTTTACTGAAATGCTTGCGTGCGAATATAATCATGGCGTTGTAAAACACCAGCACATAGTTCACACTGCTTTTGCGGGTACTTTCACCTTTATAATGAATGATGCGTGTTTCCGGGAAGTAAAAATTCTTATAACCGGCTAATGTCAGGCGGTACGAAAGGTCTATATCTTCGCCGTACATAAAAAAATCTTCGTCCAGTAGTCCTGTTTTATCCAAAGCCGTTCTGCGCAACAGCATGAATGCGCCCGACAGAATATCGACCTCATGAATCTTATCCATATCAAGGAAACCCAAATGATAGCGTCCAAAGGTACGCGACCCGGGAAACAGCCGCGACATGCCCGCCATTTTATAGAAAGCCACCGTTGGCGTGGGCAGTCCGCGTTTTGATTCGGGCAGGAAAACACCTTTGCCGTCTACCATTTTTACACCCAAACCGCCTGCTTCCGGGTGTTGATCCATGAATTGGGTAACCTTGCGAAACGTATCTTCTTCAACTACGGTATCAGGATTGAGAAGCAGCACATACTCGCCCATCGACTGCTCTATTGCCCTGTTGTTAGCTTTTGAAAAGCCCAGATTCTCGTGATTCTCAATGAGCTTAACACCGGAAAATTTCTCTTTCACCATCTTCACGGAGCCGTCCACCGAATTATTGTCGGCAACAATAACTTCCATATCCAATCCGGCGCCAGCCTGCATCACAGAAACAAGGCATTGTTCCAGAAAATGGATAACATTGTAATTGACAATAATGACCGATAACTTCATCCTTTAAATACCCGATTATGCGTTCAAAATTAGCATTATTGTTCCTTATTGCAAAATTTGGTTGAGCGCTTTAGACGAACATCGCGACTACCTAGGGAAGAAAGATGAGTGAACCACCATCTACCAGGGGTCCGTCGTACAGTTCTGTAACCGAAAAGCCGCCTCTGAGCATGAATTCACTCATTTCATTTCCCTGCGGATGATGTCTCAAACTTCCGGTAATGTAAACTGATTTTTCATGAACGCCGCAGCAGCCGCCGATAAAGCCATAATTAAATCCCGGGAGCAGAATACATTCCGGAGTTACAAGCATTGAATTCAAACCTGAAGCGATTGCTGCTGAATGAATGCCGGCATCGGTTGTTATAATTCCATAGTCATCGAGCGGAACAATATTACATCGGCAGTAGCCTTGTTTCACCTGAATTTTATTAAAGCCATCAAGCATTGAAAGCAGCACGGAATCGGTATGTTCAAAATTATGAATGGCAGTATTTCCGGAGATTGCAAGATTATAAGCTGCCGTTCCCGGATAAATATTTGTTGTTCCTTTTTCGCCCTTCACATAAGCAATACCTGCAATATCAAGTGCTTGGTAAATTTCTATATTCAGATTCGGTGACACACAAAGCACATCATTGACCTTGCAAAAGAAAATATCGGGATGACCTGAAACAGCTTCATAGGCAATGCCTGAAGCAGCAAGCAACAGCAGCTCTCCTTGTTTTGAAAGTGATTGTATGACTTTTGCCGGCAGACGTTTATCAGCTATAATCAACATAAAATTCCATCCCGTTAAGGTTATTGTCTGTCCTGAATTTTACCGTTTGATATTTCAATTGTAAACTTTTTTTATTCGCGCCTCCGTATCCAATGGCAGTATTGTACTGTTGCTCACCCACAAAAATTGTTATCTTTTTTTGTTTGCTTTGAGCGATACCTGCAAATTTTCGTGCCCATGCTTTTGTCATGGCAATTTCGCGAAACGAAGAATGCACAGGTCCTGCAACCACCTCCTGCCCTGCCTTCATTTCTTCCGAAACATGCAAACCGACGCGGATAACAGCAATGTTTTTTGAAATAAAATATTCCAGTAGTACGGCAGTACGTTCAGCCGCTTCATCAAGTGAAAGTGGCTGAAATATTTTCTTTCTGTACAGACCTTCGAGCGCTGTTCCTTTGATTACCAGAACCGGATATATTCTCACACAATCGGCTTCCAGTGCGGCAAATGATTCTGCCGTGCGGATATCTGCAGCAGCATCATCGCCTGGAAGACCAACCATCATCTGCAGACCAAGAGCAAAGCCGGCTGATTTAATCATATGCGATGCTTTGCGGACATCATCGGCCGTATGCCCGCGTTCTGCAACAGCAAGCACCGCATCATCCATAGATTGCGCGCCCAGTTCAATCAAAGAAACATGATATTTTTTTAGCAGCTCAAGCACTGCTTCATCAATAAAATCAGGTCTTGTGGAAAGGCGTATGCCTTTAATCCTGCCGCTTTCAAGGTATGGTTGTGCTGTTGCAAGGTAGTATTCCTGCTCGTGGTGCGGCATTCCCGTAAAGGTACCTCCGAAAAAGCCTATTTCAATATGCGCATCCGCAGGCATGGTTGCAAGATTTCGCTCAATTAATGCTTGAATCTCCGCGGCTTTGGGCATTTCAATATTGCCCGTTATCTTTTGCTGGTCGCAGAAAATGCAACGGTTGGGGCACGCACGGTGCGGGATAAATACCGGTATGGTGAAATGTTCTCTCAAAGATTAGAAATCAGAAAATGTAATTCAGCGTGAAACCTGCGAGCTTCTGCAATCCCGATACCAGGCGCGAATCATTGCTTTTACGAACATTCTTTTCGTTCAGCTTAGATACTTGTTCCATAAGGTAAAATCCGGTTTCAGAGCATACCGAAAACTCCGAATTCCCTAACCTGAAAATATATTCAAGCCCAATCACCGGACCGACCCCGAATCCATAATAATCAATACGTGCGGCATCATACACGGTGTTTTTGTAAGACAGCAGGCCTTCAAATCCAAAAATTACGAAAAAATGATTGCGCACAATATTCATTCGCTTTTCAAGCCCTGCATTGGCAACAAAAATCATTCTTTTTGAACGCATGGAATCGTTGAAAACACCTGCATTACCTGATAATCCTGTTCGCAGCGTGAATTTTTTCAGGGCACGTTTATATCCTAAAGTATAATTTGGGAAAATACTGCTGCTGCTTGAAAAAATATTCGGCACAGCATTTACACCGATAAATACCTTATTGATATGCAGCGAATCGCCCGGTTGCTGGGCGCTTACGAAGGCGGCAGGAATAATCAGGCAGACAAAAAACAACAGCTTTAATTTCATTTTTATCAGATCAGTATGAGCCATTGCGTTTACGCAGGAACCATTCGGTAGAAAGCAGTCCCAATATCAGCAGGAACACCCAGAACAGGTTTACCACATCATTGAAACGCTTGCGTGTATATGAAACCGATTTTATATCGTCGCGAGCTTTGAGCATGTCCTGCAACTTATCCATATCGGAAGGAAAAACTACTTTTCCGTCGTGCTTATTGGCCAGTGAATACAGCAGTTTATGGTCTGCCACCAGATTCACGGCTTCCACGTTGAGTGCGGAAACCGTAAATACACCGTTCTTCTGAAGAACTTTATCACCCACCTTCACCTGTGCCGAATATTCGTATTCGCCGACGGGAAACATGCCCGCTTCCAGGTGATACGACTTCTGTGTTTTGGAAAATGTAAAATTGAATTTCTTCTTATCGGCATTCTGAATGACGACGCTTACTTCGGGTTCGTTGATCAGTTCGTAGCTGTCGTTGTAGACTTCAGCATCTAATTCAACAGCTTCGTTTTCCGCAAAAGAGTGTTTGCAAATTACCCGGAATAAACCTTTATCTTCCTTAACCGAGAGAAACTGTACCATTTTGCCACAAAGTTCATCAAATGTGTTGTGATTGCCCGTTTGCAGGTAATCATTGAGGCGCCATTTCCAGAGACCTTCGCCGGCAACAATGCCAATGCGGGATTCGGGCTGCTCACTGAACATGATGAGTGGTTTGCGCGTTGACACACTTCCGATTTTCTGATAGAACAGCACATTCACAGAATTGGAAGTTTTAAAATCGCCGAAAGGCACACTGAGAGGCGGAAAGTTCGGGATGACTTTGCGGGCGGCTTCGCTGATGGTAAACAACGCAAAATCGTTGCTAATCAAAGGCTGCGCTTCGTCGGCTTTTTGAGTGGACTGAACAATGGAAAGTCCTGTTTTGAGATTGCTGAAACTTAACAGGTCGCTTGCATTACCGATGATATAAAGCAAGGGCACTTTCACCTGAGCCATATTCGCTAATGACGCCGGCATGGGCGCATTACGCAAAGGAAGCTGATGCAGGATTACCAGATTGTAACCTGAAAGCGGTTTATTAAAATCATTGGCAAACGCCACTTCAACTTCATAATTTTTATTGCTTTCAATCGCTTCGCGGAGCGCGGCAATATCGGGATGAGGCGCACCCGCCAGCAGCAGCACTTTCTGCCTGCCGTCGAGCACTTCAATAAAAATATCTTCACTGTTGTTCAGATGGCTGATTTCTCCGGTAACCGGGCTCAAACTTACGCGATAATGCTGAACGCCGGGTGTAGCCGCTTCAAGCTGAAGATTAACCGTTTCTATATAATTTTCGCCGGTGATGTCAATTGTTTTTGTGAAAAGCACTTTGCCATCTTTTGTAACCGTAAGATTTGATTTGGAGCCACCGCATTTATTGGCTGTTACAACTGCCTCAATCGGAAAATCGTTGCCTAAGTATACGATACGGTTGTAATTTACTTTTGTAAGGATGACATCTTTCTGAATGCTGGTATCGCCCAATGCAATGCCATACACGGGAAAACGGAATTTTTCAGCGGCATAGACAGGGCTTGCGCCTTTATTGTAAAGTCCGTCGGTTGCGAGAATCAGCGCACCCACATTACGATTTGCATAGCGAGATGCGAGGTCATCGAACAGTGCCGAGAGATCGGTTTGTTTCTCATTGAACGAATACTCGGGCTTGTCGGAGATTTTGTCGCCGAATGTGAACGAACGGACTTCGTAAGTTTCTGCAAGCCGGTCGGTGAGTGTTTTCAGCTTGTTGCGATAATCGCTTTTCATAAAGGTCGAGTCGCGGCCAATCACAACCGACTGTGAATTATCCTGTGCAATGATAATTAATGGCTTTTCCGTTGTACGAGCAATAATCTTTACCAGCGGCGAAAGCAGCAAGAAGGCAATAATCGTAACAGCAAGAGCGCGCAGCGTAAAAAGAAGGATGCGCAGTTTCTTTTTAAAGTCGGTGCCGCGTTCTTTATAATACAATAGTGCGGCATATCCAATGCCCAGTATCACGCAAAAAATGGCCAGCCATGCCGGCAGACCGGTACTTATATTTATTCCCAAGGTTTCAATGTTTTAAAAGACAAAGATAATTTTAAATTTTTATTCCTATGGTCACTTTACCGCCCAAGCCTTTTTCAACAATATCAAACAGTGTTTTCAACGTGATGTTGCTGCCATCATTTTCTACTCGAGAAATATAACTTCTCTTGCGCGAAATGGCATCCCCCAGTTGTTCCTGTGTCATACTTTTTGCTTCACGGGCCTGTCTGAGCAATATGCCGATTCTGAAAGATTCATATTCCCTTTCCATCTCATCGCGCTTCGGTGTACCTGCCTTGCCGAATTGCTCATTTATTATTTCTGACCATTTTTTGAAGTTTGATTGTTTCGATTTCATAGCGTTACTAAGCAATTAAATTGGAAATTGATTATCTGAAATTATAATGGAAGATATAAGGCATCAGGTTATTGAAGGCATGCAAAACGATGCTGAAAATAATTCCATATCGCAGCCTGATATAGCCCAGATTGAGTCCTGCAAACATGAAAGGAAGCAGAAAAAACGGGCTTAACAGCACAATTGTATAATTTGGTATCCAGTAATTTCCCAAATGCATAAAGCCGAAAATAATTGCCGAGCTATAAAATATCAAACGAAAATACTTTATCCAAAACCATTCCAGAGACTTGTTAAAGCGTCTGATAAACAGATTAACAAAAACTGAGATTACCATAATTATCGCTATATTCCCTATGGATTCCCACAAATAATAAAAGGGAAGAAGCCCCAATACAATCCGAACAAAAATGGAGTACAGAATCAGTGTCAGGATAAATGAAATAAATACTGAGCGATAGCGAAGATTCAATCTGAACAGAAGTTCCTCGACTATTGGAGCAATCACAACCATACCAACAATAGAAACCTGGTGGTAATCGGGTTTGAGAATAACCGGTAATGAAATTATATGCCATTTAAAAAGCTGCAAAAACAGGTACTGTACAGCAAAAGAAAATACAGTCGAGATAATGCATATAAATATGAGATAAAAAATAAATGAACCGGTCTTTGCTCTGGCAGATTCGTCTGGAAACACATCTCCTGGATGAAGCAAAAAATAAAACCATTCCTTTATAAGTTTCCGGATGTACATCATGTCAGAATATTATTGATAATCAGAACAGTATGTCATTACAAATCTTAAAGAATAATGTTGTCTGCTATTCCGGATTTAAAATACACGACGCCCCACACTAAACTGCAGACTGATTTTTATTCAAATTTACAAGTTTCTGAAGCACGTCGGTGCCGAAGCTCTCCTCAGAAATCTGTTCGCCGCTGATATCAGGTGCTTTGGTTCCGGCATTATAACGCATGGGTGCACTGAAAATAAGTGCTTCATCCCACAGACCGCATGAAATGAATGAATCCAGCAGTTCTTTTCCGCCTTCCACAATAAGTGAAAGAATATTTCTTCTGTAGAGTTCCTTCATGATTCCCGGAAGAATACTCTGAGAAAAATCGAGCGAACACACTTCGGCGTTTGGATACACCATTCCGATGGGACCACAGAATACAAGCGTTGGTGCTTTGCCGTCAAACAGATGCAGCGTGCGTGGCAGTTTGCCAAACCGGTCAATGGTCAGCCTCAACGGATTTTTCCCGACCCAGTCGCGTGCATTCAGCTTAGGGTTATCGAGCAGTGCGGTGTTCGTACCAACAAGGATGGCATCTTCTTCGGTGCGCCAGCGATGAACAAGCACACGGGTTTCTTCGCATGTAATCCAGTTGGCGTGCGCCACTTCACCGGGCAGGCGCACACTGTCAATGAAACGGTCGGCCGTTTCTGCCCACTTTAATATAATGTAAGGACGTTTTTCATTATGAAAACAAAAGAAACGACGGTTCACATGGCGGCATTCTTGGTCGAGGACACCCGTCAAAACCTCAATTCCGTGGGAACGCATTTGCTCAATTCCTTTACCGGCAACGCTCGGATTTGGATCTGTGGCACCGGTCACCACTTTTTTAATACCGGAGCTGATAATCAAATCGCTGCACGGTGGTGTTTTACCGTGGTGGCAGCAAGGCTCCAGACTCACGTATAAGACTGAGTCCGTCAGCAATGTTTTGTCTTTTACATTCCGTATTGCCAGCACTTCGGCATGCGCGCCGCCAAATTCGTGATGATAGCCTTCTCCAATGATGCTGCCGTTATGAACAATCACGCAGCCCACCATTGGATTTGGCGACACTATTCCGGCTCCCTGCACTGCCAGTTCAAGGCAGCGGCGCATATATTGTTCATGTATTGGCACGAACGCAAAATTACCACAATAATAATATGTAATCAGCGTTTTGCAAAAAATAGATCAGAACAGCATACACCGAAACAAATGCGCCTCTGCCGTCATTTAATAAAATAAATTACTTTTGTGTACCAATAATTCCTTTTACGTGAAGATTAGAAAACTGCTATTTCTCTCACTCCTGTTCATTTCGCTAGCCGGTCGTGCCCAGATTGGCGGAAGCCATACTTATGAATTTCTGAATCTTCCGAATTCAGCACGCATTTCAGCCATGGGCGGCAATTTCCTGGCTATTAAAGATGATGATATTACGCTGGCCCTCGCCAATCCGAGCATCATTGATGAGAGCATGCACAACCACCTTGCATTGAGCATTGTCGATTATTTTTCCGATATCAATTATGGATTTGCAGCATACAGCCGTACCTTTAAAAAGGTAGGCAGTTTTGCAGCCACTATGCAGTATATTAATTACGGTCATTTTATTGAGGCCGATGAGTTCGGACAAACCTATGGCAACTTTTCTGCCGGTGAATACGCACTGAATATTGGCTGGGGACGCAAACTGGATCCGCATTTTTTAATAGGCGCCAATCTGAAGCTTGTTTATTCGGGACTTGAGAAATACAGCAGCGCCGGTATAGCCGTTGATGTTGCGGGCAGCTATTATCATGAAAAAGGAAATTTTATGACCACACTGCTGTTCCGCAATATAGGAAGGCAGCTTACATCATACACTAAAGGCAATCCCGAATCGTTGCCCTTCGAAATACAACTGGGTTTATCAAAGCAGTTCTCGCATCTGCCTTTTCGTTTTTCAATATTATTCGACCATCTCGAAAAATTTGACCTAACCTACTCCGACCCCAATAATCCTACGCCATTGGTCGACCCGCTTACAGGCGATTCTATTAAGGAGAATAAACTGGGAAAGTTTGCCGATAAAGCCATGCGTCATTTGGTAATTGGTGGTGAATTTTTCCCGACAAAAAATTTCTCGATTCGTATGGGATATAATTACCAACGCCGCCGCGAACTCAGAGTTGAGGGAAAGAAAGGAATTGTAGGCTTTTCATTCGGGTTCGGATTCAGAGTTTCGAAGTTCAACTTCAGCTATGCCTGGGCCAAATACCATCCCGGAGGTGCACCCAACACCTTTACGATAAGCACCAATATCGGAGCATTCGGCAAGAAGAAATAATTATAAATTATTTTCCGTTCAGCAGTTCCAGCATCTTTTTCCCAATGTCGGCAGGAGAATCCACTACATATACACCGGCATCGCGTAAAATTTCTTTTTTCGCTTCGGCAGTATCGGCCTTACCGCCAACAATAGCACCTGCGTGTCCCATAGTACGGCCCTTAGGTGCTGTAGCGCCGGCAATAAAACTCACCACCGGTTTTTTCGAATTATACTTTATCCATTCGGCGGCATCTGCTTCCATATTCCCGCCAATCTCACCAATCAGCACAATACCTTCGGTTTGTGGATCCTCCATAAAAAGCATCACAGCATCTTTTGTGGTGGTACCAATGATAGGATCGCCTCCAATACCAATAGCCGTAGATTGTCCTAAACCCAGACGTGTAAGCTGGTCAACAGCTTCGTAAGTCAGAGTTCCCGAGCGGGAAACAATTCCCACTTTGCCCGGTTTATGTATAAATCCCGGCATGATGCCTACTTTAGCTTCACCCGGTGTGATAATGCCCGGGCAGTTTGGTCCGATAAGCCGCGATTTTTTATCCAGCAGAAATTCTTTGACATTTATCATATCCTGAACCGGTATTCCTTCTGTAATACAAATAATAACGCCAATGCCTGCGTCAGCGGCTTCCATGATTGCATCAGCGGCAAAAGCCGGAGGTACAAAAATAATAGAAACGTTCGCACCGGCTTTGTCTACAGCTTCCTGTACTGTATTAAAAACAGGCAAATCAATGTGCAGCTGACCACCTTTTCCCGGAGTTACGCCTCCGATAACCTTCGTTCCATATTCTATCATTTGAGTAGCGTGGTAAGTGCCCTCGCTGCCGGTAAAACCCTGCACTACAATCCTCGAATCTTTATTAACTAATATGCTCATATACGATTCTGATTTCCTGATTATTTTTATTTTGCAATTCAAATTTACATTAAAAAGCAATTCACAGAATAAAAAAATACGGTGCAGAAAGCCGTTGAAGCCTTTAATCAGTGGCTTTTTGTATATTTGTGACCAAATAGCCTTTTGCGTCGATGATTAAGCCAGTTAAAATATATGTTGCCCTGCCGGTGATGGAGGAATTCGATTACCTGCCTCAATGTATCGATGCAATTCGCGCACAGGATTATCGGAACTTTGAAGTTATTATCTGTCTGAATCAACCCGACGAATGGTACACGCTGCCCGAGAAAAAACACGTTTGCGTTGATAACTTAAAAACGCTGGGGTATCTGAGGCAGGTTAAGGATTTTGATCTTAAGGTGATAGACCGGTCATCGCCGGGAAAAGGATGGAAAGGCAAACGCAGCGGTGTTGGCTGGGCGCGGAAAACGGCCATGGATGAAATTGCCGAAGTTGCCGAAGACCGTGATATCATTCTATGCCTTGATGCAGACACGATATTTCCGGAAAATTATTTTTCATCTGTTGTAAATACTTTTACTGAAAACCCTCATATCTCAGCACTTTCTGTTCCTTATTTTCATCGCCTTACGGGAGATGAAACGCTTGACCGCGCCATGCTGCACTACGAGATTTATATGCGCAATTATGCACTCAATATGCTGCGCATCAAGAGCCCATATGCGTTTACCGCGATAGGCTCCGCCATGGCAACAACAGCAAAGGTTTACCGCGCGGTGAAAGGTATTGCACCAAAACCGTCGGGCGAAGATTTCTATTTTTTGATGAAATTGCGTAAACATGGTAAAGTGATTAGCCATAATCCTGTAAAGGTATATCCTGCAACACGCTACAGCGACAGGGTTTTCTTCGGTACAGGTCCTGCGCTTATTAAAGGTGTTCAGGGTGATTGGGAAAGTTATCCGATGTATCATTATTATTATTTTGATGAAGTTGCAGAGACCACAGATGCATTCGGAACCTTATTCGAAAAAGAGGTTCCAACTCCTATGACTTTGTTTCTCCAGCGAATTCTAAAAGAAGATATCTTGTGGAAGCCGCTTCGTAAAAATCATAAGACAAAAGAACGCTTTATCAGAGCATGCCATGAAAAGGTTGATGCCTTGCGGATATTGCAGTTTTTGAAATACCGTCAACGACTTAAACATTCTTCTGATGAAGTCAACTTAAGAGAATTCCTCTACACTTTCTATGCACCTGAACTCCGTGCTGCCCGTATTGCCCTTGCTGACCTCGATTTCAATAAGTCTTCTATAGAATATCTTGATAAACTGCGACGGATGATGATGGAAATTGAAGAAACCGTTCATTCCGGAAAACGCACCTAAAATAAACCTCATTCCGCAACAATTAATCTATGATGGCAGGTAGTATGATAACTATTCTTGGTCCTACCGCCAGTGGAAAAACCACGGTAGCCGCTAAGCTTGCAGCACTTATTGACGGTGAAGTTATCAGTGCAGATTCGAGGCAGGTATATCGTGGTATGGATTTGGGCACGGGAAAAGACTATGATGATTATACTGTTGACGGAATCAGAATTCCTTACTATCTGGTCGATATCCGCGATGCAGGTTATGAATACTCTATCTTTGAATTCCGGCGCGATTTTCTGAATGCTTATAAAGATATCCTTACCCGGGAAAAACGCCCTGTATTATGCGGAGGCAGCGGTATGTACCTCGAAACCGTATTGGGTGGTTACGCCATGGCCGATGTACCAAACAATGCAATGTTGAGGCAAAGCCTGGCTTCCATGAGCGATGAAGCACTCATTGCTCATCTTTCATCATTAAAAAAGCTGCACAGCACTACAGATACTTCCGACCGCGAACGCATGTACCGCGCCATCGAGATTGAAGAATTTCACCATGCACATCCCGAAAAGGTAAAACGACAGCCGGGAATAGAATCAACAATATTCGGTATCGGCCGGAACAGAAATGTTCTGCGCGAACGCATCACAAAAAGACTGCAGCAAAGGCTTGATAATGGAATGATTGATGAAGTGCGCACACTGCTTAATTCAGGCCTTGCCCCTGCCCGGCTGAAAACTTACGGTCTGGAATATAAATATCTCACAATGTTTGTGAACGGGGAAATAGAATTTGATGAAATGTTCCGACTGCTCAACACCGCCATTCACCAGTTTGCCAAGAGGCAGATGACGTGGTTCCGCCGCATGGAACGCAACGGTTACCTCATTCATTGGCTTGATGGCTCCCTTCCCGCTGATGAGCTGGCTTCGCAGATAATTTCAATATCAGGAATAAAATAACTACGGGAAGCAGTTACCAGGTTATGGTCACCTGCCCGTTGCCTGTTCTGCCTCCCTGCTGGGTCGTGCCGTTGATAACTCCGCCAATATAGCCGCTGCCACCACCACCCGGAGTTCCGTTTCCGGATCCGCCGCCGTACCATCCGCTGCCACCACCGCTTTCGCCACCGGGCACACCGCCCCCAACGCCAAATGCAGCTGTACCATAAAGGCAACAACCGGCAGCCGTTTGAGTTCCACCACCGCCTTTCACCGATGAACATGAGCCACCGTCAGCGCCTGTCAAACCACCGCCTGCAGCGCCATTGTAGCCATAACCGCTTACGAATCCTGCGCCACCGCCACCGCCGGCCACGATAATACGGTCATATAATGTTCCGGCAGTAGTGCGCACATCAGAAGCGCCGCCACCACTTCCGGCATAATTGGTCCAACCGGGGCCACCACCATTCCACCCACCGGCATTACTACCGTTGTTACAGTGTTTTCCGGCTCCTCCAACATAGATATTATACGTTTCACCTGTGACAACATTCCTCTGACCAATACTGTAGCCACCCTGTCCACCGGATGCTACGGGCCATGACTGACAACCGGCGCCACCGCCTTCTGCACCCCAGCATTCGATTGTAACGGGTGAGCAAATATTGGCAGGAACCGTCCAGGTTTGAACTGCCCCCGTATAACTAAACGTAATATTTCCATGAACGCAGGCAGTAACGGTAATTGTATTCACTACTGTTGTAGAATTGCAGCCGTTCTGACTAACCTGCAGACTCACATTGAAAGTGCCGCTTGTGCTCCACTGTACCACCGGATTCTGGGCAGTACTGGTAGCCGGAGTTCCACCTTGAAACGTCCATGCATAAGATGTTCCGCTTACGGTAGGTGTAAACGTTACATTTGAAACAATGGCGGGACTTGCAGGTGAAAATGTAAAAGAGCCCAGAGGCGATTGTATAACGTTCACGTAAGTAGTGGTAGGAATACCGGAACAACCGTTAGCAGATGTTGCGACACTGTAGATACCACTTCCGGTTAGTTGAGCATTCGGAATCTTAGGGTTTTGTAATGTGGAACTGAATCCTCCCGGTCCTGTCCATAAATACGAAGCATTCGGTACACTGCTTGCGGTAAGCTTTAAGGTATCGCCTGAGCACACCGGAGAATTGCTGCCCGAAATTGCCTGAGCCGGCGAAATGCAGTTACCGCAGAATTCGAACCACCCGGAATTTTTATAAAAATTGAAACAATTCGTTGTCGTATTAAATATCATAAGTCCCGACGCAGGATTCACGATTGCATTGCGATCAATTTCACTCATTCGCGGTATCAGCACACCTTTGTCATTAAAACTAATATCAAGACCTGCCGAAGGATCAGGCGGATTACCGGTTGCATTAATAGCTGTTCCTTGTGCAAAAGAATGAAAACTGAACAATGAAAAATAACAAATGCATGTTAAAAACAGGAAGAATGGTTTTACGCGAGTCATAATAATTAATTTGAAAATGAGACAATTTGAAAATTTGACAATGATTTTAAATACATGTGCAATTTCAATAAAAAAACTACCAGGTTATTGTCACCTGCCCGTTGCCGCTTTGGACACCGGAAGCATTTGATTGGTTAGTGCCTGAATTATATGATCCGCCGCCACCGCCGGCTCCATAATAGTAACCACCGCCGCCACCCGAATATCCACCGCCGCCGCCGGCTCCATCCCAGTAGCACTCTGAACCACCACCACCACCATAGCCGCCCGCTCCTGCTGTATTACCACCAAGGGAACCAACCGCGCCGCCTGCCCCACCATTGATATAGGAGTTACCACCTTGGGCGTTACAAGTTGATCCGTTTCCGGAATATCCTGCACCGCCACCACCACTTCCGGTTACACAACCGCCTCCATTGCCTCCGCTTCCACCGCCCCCCGCATTTTGCGTTAAGGTATTTCCATTATACCCCGTATTCCCGTTATTATTCGCCGTGCCATCCTTCACACTTGACGGGGTGTTATTATAGGTTCCTCCGCCACCACCACCGCCTGCTGCAATAAGAAGGACATTGTTTGATACAACAAAAGTACCGCCACCACCACCGGCAGTGCAACTTGCATCGGCACCTGACTGGCCAACAAGAATATTAAGCAATTGCCCGGAAGTTACTGTAAATGTCCCTTTCATTCTTGCACCAAGACCACCAGCAGCATTCTGATTTGAGGCATTACCACCCCGCGCACCCCAAACCTCAATATCGATAGTCGTCCCACAAATGCCGGGAACTGTAAATGATTGCATATTCCCTGTGTAAGAAAATGTCTGTGTGCCATGCGTGCAGCTTGTTATTGCTACTGAATTTGTAGTTGTAGAAGAACAGCCGTTGTTTGAAACAACGAGTACAACATTATAGCTGCCGGTATTTGCCCATTGTACCAAAGGGTTTTGCGCCGTGCTTGTGAGAGGTGTGCCATTTTGGAATGTCCATGCGTATGATGCACCGGTTGTAGTTGGTGAAAATGTAACATCTGAATTGAATACTGCCGGCAAGGGCGACCAGGTGAATTGTGAGACTGGAATCGTATTGATTACTGCTGTAGTGCTTGATACACTGCTATAACATCCGTTTATGCCCGAAGTACAATTGTAGACGCCGGCATTTGCAGTGCCCGCGTTAGGAATAATGGGATTTTGTAATGACGACGTAAAACCGTTTGGACCGGTCCAATTGTAGGTCACATTAGGAATAGTGGCAGCAAAAAGTTTAAGAGAATCACCGGCGCAAATCGGAGAATTACCGGATACAGCAGGCGCAGATGGAGGTATACAGGTACCGCACCACTGATACCAGTTACCAGTGTTATAATAGTTCAAGCACCCGGTAGTCGTATTAAAAATAATTAGCCCGTTTGCCGGATTGATTATCGCATTACGCTCTGTATCGCTCATTCGCGGTATCAGCAACCCTTTGTTATTAAAGCTAATATCAAGACCTGCCGAAGGATCAGGCGGATTACCGCTTGCATTAATAGCAGTTCCTTGTGCAAAAGAATGATTAGTGTACAGTGAAGAATAACAAATGCATAATAACAAAAAAAAGATTACGCTGAAACGGTTCATATTTGATAATTTGAAATTAAGTCAATTTGAAAATAATTAATAATATTCTTTGCGTCTTCGCGCCTGTGTGTGAATTTATAATTTGATATGCCTGTCCGCCCGGCAGTAAAATAAAACAAAAATATAAATATTCTTCGCGCCTTTGCTTGATTTCCTATTAATTAGATAATTGTTTGAAAATATTCATTGCCAAGGGAAATCGAAAAAAATTATAACGGCAGCGATATCGGGCAATAAACCGAAAAGGCAATAGCAGCAACCGCCTGCGTCCGTATGCCAGTTTGAGATAAAAACCCAATGCATCAAAATACGCCGCTTTCTCTTTCGACACCCACGGACCAACCGAATCAACGAAATCAAACTCTGCCCAGGCTGCAGTCGTGGCAGGAAGCCGATACCCACCCGCCTCCGCCTCATGTATAAGCCTTGATCCGGGATACGGTCTGAAATGAAATGCAGGAGTTTCAAACAATGGACTCATTGATTTCAATTCTTTCATTACCCGTGCAGTGGCTTCCGCGCTTTCATCACTTTCGCCAGGGAAACCGATTATAAAAGGAAATATAACGGCTATGCCCAGCTCTCTGCACTTTTCTGCGCAGGCATAAACCTGCTCCAGTTTAATGTCTTTATTAAGCGTGTCTAGCATCTCCTGCGAACCCGATTCAACCCCTATCAGCAGCCGCCTCAATCCTGAGGCTTTACACAATCGCCAGGTTTCATCGCTGAGCTTTGCTCCCTGATCGGCACGCATGGTGGCCGCCCAGCTGAGTTTAATCTTTCGCTGAATAAGCTCCGTTGTTAAATCGTGCACCCGTTGTGAATACGTAAAAAACGATTCATCCTGAAAATTCAGGTCGGTGAAAGCATACTTATGGTAGTAATATTCGATGTCATCGGCGAGTCGTTTTGCCGGAAGCGCACTGAACTTTCTTCCATATACAAAAGGATCTGCACAAAAGGCGCAGCGAAAAAGACAGCCTGCTGAAGTAATTATATCAAACTGCCTGTTGCCCTTGTTATGAAAATAAGTTTCCACATCTATAAAACTGTAATCGATTCTGTTGAACGCTTCTACCGCACTAAGTGTCCGAAGCGGATTGCACATTACCGTGCCATCCTTCTTACGATAACAAATGCCTTTGACTGAATCAAGATCAAGGCCATTACTCAGGTTTGCGACCAGTTCCGTAAAAGTAATTTCACCCTGCCCGCGAACCACTATATCCACACAAGATTCATCCGCAAGCACCTGCTCGGGAAACAATGACGCATGCCATCCGCCCCAAATTACAGGCAGTCCGGGAAAATGCTTTTTAACAGTCTTGGATGTTTTGAGGGCATCATTCAATGGCGCGCCCGTTATTACCGAAATTCCGAAACAAAGGGCATCAGGAAGATGAAGGGCAAGAAGTTCGTCAATGTGAGATTCAATCCGTCCATCAATAATGATGACCTCATAACGTGAAGTATCAAGGGCAGAACCAACGGCAAGCAGCGCAAGCGGCATGTCGAAAAAAACCGCTTTCGGATTGTACAGGACTATTTTTTTTCGCTGTTGCATACAAGTTGCCCGTATATAAACCTTAACAGAGGCAAAGTTAGTCAACAGTATTGATATTATTTGAAAACAATCTTAACAAATTGTAAATCCGGATTTTTTTTATCTTTACAATTCCTGAAGTGAAAAATAATTTATTGATGAAATGAATATCAGGATAAAAAAACGAATGCCATGAAAAATAATGCCCACTCTAAACTACGAAAATCGCCTGCACAGGTCAGGAAACGGCCGGAAAACCCTTTTATGACCGGTAAAACACTTCTGTTCTTTGCCATTGTTACTATTGTAATTGTTGGCAGCATCATTTATTCCAATTCATTCAATTGTGGTTTCCAGTTCGATGATTATGCGAATATCCGCGACAATCCTGCAATTAAGAATCTCAGCAATGTGAGCGCATGGTGGAATTACGTACCGAGCCGTCCGCTAGGCACCATGACATTTGCCCTCAATTACCATTTCAATAAACTGGATGTTTGGGGTTATCATTTCGTTAATCTTATCATACACCTTATAAACTCGATTTTAATTCTGCTGCTTGTAATCAGCACGATTAATACACCACGCATTAAAAGCACGCCTGTATTCAAACACCGTAACCTCATTGCACTCTTTGCTGCTCTGCTGTTTCTCACGCATCCATTGCAGACTCAGGCAGTAACCTACATTGTGCAACGTCTGGCTTCGCTGGCAACCATGTTTTACATTCTGTCTCTTTTGTTTTATGTAAATGGGCGGGAAAGCCAAACGCGGAAGAAAAGCATTGTCTTTTTTGTACTTTCCGCGCTTGCGGCATTATTGGGTATGATGACCAAAGAAAATACTTTCACACTTCCGGTTATCATACTGCTTTATGAATTTACATTTATCAGAACCAACAGGTTCAGCATTTCATTCCGCGACTGGAAAATATGGGCATTTGCAGGTATTATACTCATCGGAATCCTGTTATTTCTTAAAAATTTCAACCTCACTATTTTTAATGATATTAAGCCCGAGCAAGGCCACACCTACACCATTACGGCATATACCTATTTGCTTACACAATTCCGCGTTCTTACCACGTATCTGAGACTATTGCTGCTGCCGCTGAACCAGAATCTTGATTATGACTATGCAATATCAACCGGTTTTTTTGAACTCAAAACGCTGTTTAGTTTTCTGATGCTTTTGGGAATCGTAATTGCCGGAATTTTATTGTACCGAAAATTCAGGCTGCTATCATTCGGTATTTTCTGGTTTTTCATTACCTCTATCATAGAATCAAGTTTTATCCCAATTCCCAATGTTATATTCGAACACCGCACCTACCTTACTGGCATTGGTTTTTTCATATTCTTGCCGGTTATTGTTTTCTATTTATCCCGAAAAAATATTGTCTATGGAACGGCTTTTCTTCTTATAATTATTGTTGTCAACAGTTTTCTTACGTTTGAACGAAACAAGGTGTGGAAGACCGAAATGTCGCTTTGGACGGATGTTGTAAAGAAATCGCCACACAAATCGCGACCGCTTCATAACCTTGGATTATGTTATTATTACAAAGGAAATATACCGGAATCAATAAAGTGGTATAACGAAAGCATCAAGTATAATCCTGACTGGGCTGAGCCGCAGTACGATTTGGGCGTTTCATATTTAGGATTGCAGGATTACGTTCAGGCACTGAAGTGCTTTAACCGCGCCATCGAAACAGATACCACCAACTTCAAAGCTTATAATAACCGTGCGTTGATACGCATCATGAACAAAGATACACTGGGCGCCTACAACGACCTGAACGCTGCAATACAGGCACGCAAAGACTTTGGCGACGCCTGGCTCAACCGCGGGAAAATGAAGTATTTCAGAGGTGATAAAAATGGTGGTTGTGCCGATATGAAAGTGGCCGATTCACTAGGCAAACAGGAAGCCAAAGATTTTCTGCAGCAGTTCTGCGGAAAGTGATTATAACAGGCAAACAAAATAAATCAAGGTACATGCAAAAAACGAAAAAGAATATCCCAAAACCGAAATCGAGAAAAAACACCGCAACACCCGGAATAAAAACCGGTCGTGCGTTTTTGCCTTTTTCGGCAATTATAATCATACTGCTCGGAATCATAGTGTATTCAAACTCCTTCCATTGCAGTTTTCATTTTGACGATTTCGCGAACATCAGGGATAATACGGAAATCAAAGACCTGAGCAATATTCATGCATGGTGGAACTACAGCCCCAGCCGACCGCTCGGCACTCTCACTTTTGCTCTCAACTACTATTTCAACAGACTTGATGTGTGGGGATATCACCTGGTTAATCTTATCATTCATCTCATAAATGCCCTGCTTGTCTTTGCGCTTGTAATGATTACATTTAAAACGCCAGTGCTTCAGAAATCAGCCGGAAGCGGCACGGATAAATATGTTGCACTGCTGGCGGCACTGCTCTTTGTTTCCCACCCGATGGCTACACAGGCGGTAACCTACATTGTTCAACGACTGGCATCACTTGCAACCCTGTATTATCTGCTTTCCCTGTTTCTTTATATTAAAGGACGTCTGTACACCGGGGAAAAACGAAACAGGGTGCTGATGTTCTGCGGCTCGGCACTGTCGGCTATTATCGGCATGATGACCAAAGAAATCACGTTTACGCTACCCTTCATCATACTGTTGTACGAATTCACTTTTTTCAAAACGGAAAAATTCAGAATCAACATTAAAGACTGGCGGCTGTGGGCAGTTGCAGGCATGGGCATTGTTGCAGCCGTACTGTTCTTTCTGAATTTCGGATTCTGGATATTTAAAGATCTTCCCCGAGAGCAGGGCAATCTGTATAGTCTTACAGCATTCACATACCTGCTTACCCAGTTTCGAGTTCTCATCACATACATCAGCCTCATGTTGGTTCCGGTGGGACAAAATCTTGATTATGATTATTCTATTTCCGCGAGTTTTTTTGAAGTAAAAACATTAACCAGTTTCCTGATACTTCTGGCAATCATTGTTACCGGAATCCTCCTTTTCCGCAAATACCGGCTGCTTTCATTCGGTATCTTCTGGTTTTTCATTACTTCTGCAATTGAATCCAGCATCATCCCTATTCCCAATGTAATCTTTGAACACCGAACCTATTTACCGGGCATCGGCTTTTTCATTTTCCTGACAGCAATTATTTTTTATCTGCCGAAAGCCTATCAGAAAGCCGGAATGGCTGTTCTCTTCCTCATCATTATCATTAACTCATACCTTACCGTTGAGCGGAATAAAATATGGAAAGATGAAGTTACCCTTTATACCGACGTTTTGAAAAAATCGCCCGAAAAGCCACGGGCATTGGTTAATATGGGGCTTTCATTGTACTGGGCAGGCCGTTCTGATGAAGCCTTGCCCTACATCAACAAGGGTATTGAGCGTAATCCCGACTGGGAATTGCCTTATTACAACCGTGGCGTTATTTCCATGGAAAAAGGACAGTACAAAGAGTCGCTGGCCGATTATGAAAAAGCTATAAAACTGAAACCCGATTATTACGGGGCTTACAATAATATTTCAATCGTGAAATACGAAATGGGCGATACCACGGGAGCCATTGAAGCCATTGAAGAATCGCTGAAAATATACGATAAATTTGCCATTGGATATTGCACGCGCGGAATGTTGAAAACCAATCTTGGCAAGGCTCAGCAGGCATTGGCCGATTTCGACAAAGCTATCAGCCTCGACCCCGATTACAATAATGCCTATCATAACCGCGGTATTGCAAAATACAAACTTAAGGATATGCAGGGCGCCTGCGCCGACTGGCATATTTCATCAAAAATGGGCAATCCTAAATCGGGCGAATTCCTGAACAGATTCTGCCGATAAAATGTTCGTCTGCCTCACGTAAATAACTATTTTCAACTATATTGTTGGTGTAATTTATTGAAAATCCGCTTCAGTTGCACTGCAGTTGCCATGGTTATTTTTGCAAATTAACAAATCTGACCACATCCAAACGACACGCAAATATACTTACCCTTGCTATTATCAGCTAGATAAAGCTTCAAGGCTGTTAAATTTTTACTAAATTGATATAAATCATTGTAATAGCTTACTGCATGCCGTATTTTTGGGCTACTAATTAGGTGTATGCTGATGGATAAAACTACTACTCCCAACCGTTTAGATACCTATTGCGGTTTGTATTGCGGTGCCTGTGTAGTGTATCAGGCAAATTGTAACGGTACCGCAACGCGTCTGACCGACGAGTTCGGCCTCAAACCGGACGACGTCACCTGCAATGGCTGCCGTTCGTCAGTAAATTCCAACTGCGCTAAAAGCTGTCGCATAAAACCATGCGCTCAGGAAAATAATGTGGAGTTCTGTTTTGAATGCCCTGATTATCCTTGCAATCATCTGGTAGAATTTAAAAACGACAAATACCTGCATCGGAGTTTCGTGATTAATAACCTTGAAGAAATAAAAAAATCAGGATATAAAAAATGGACGGAGGAGCAACAAAAGCGCTGGAAGTGCGCCGAATGCAACGAGCCCTTCCATTGGTATGAAGACACTTGCAAAAAATGCGGAACCGCTGTTTTTAATTGTGTCCGTGAACGAAACCAATAATTTCATTTTAAATATTAAAAATGAGAAAATTTCTACTTGTAATTATTTTTGGACTTTTCGGGCAAATGACTTTTGCTCAGAACGATTGCGGCGGAGCAGTTACAGGAATGGACTTAACAGTGCTTTCCACTTCAGCACTCAGGGTTCAGTTCTGGCGCCCTTTGATAGACGAAAAATACTGGCCCACTAAAGGTGTACCTGAATATGAACACTACTTTCAGATTAAAGCAAAACCCTATTTCAGTCAGTCTAATAATGCCAACTGGTATAAAGATGTTGACACTTCAACCATCGTAAAAGGATTTCAGATTTCGGCCAACGAACACAGCTCTACTTACGACCTGATTTCGCTGCTGCCCGGAGTTTCGTACGATGTATGTATTTATACGGTTTGCCGGAACAGCCTGATTGGTCCGCTGTGTTTTCATTCTACAACATCGCTCGAAGCCCCCTGTAAACTCGAATATTCACGCATAGATGAAACCAGCGGTAACTTCAAGTTCAAATACAATGAATTTACAAATGTGGTGGCAAAACAAATTCTTTTTGAATATCGCGAGAAGAACGGAGAATGGAAGGTAGTTGAGGTCAACGACAGCAACAGCGTTTATATCAGCGATCTTAAGCCCGGCGAGACCTATTTTGCACGCATTAAATTCGTGTATTATAATAATGTTGAATCCAATTACAGCGATATTTTAATTCTGCCGAATTAATTTTTATAGCAGTTTATGCGATAAAAACAAAAGAGCCGCAACTGATAACGTGCGGCTCTTTTTTTATACGTTTCGCAATGATTAACCCAAGGTGGCCACCATCACAGCTTTGATGGTATGAAGGCGATTCTCTGCCTCATCAAAAACAACCGAATTTTTTCCTTCAAAAACATCTTCGGTAACTTCAAGTCCATCCATGCCGTATTTCTGGAATATCTGCTCTCCTACTGTGGTTTCACGGTTGTGGAAGGCCGGGAGGCAGTGCAGGAATTTCGCTTTCGGGTTTCCGGTTGCTTCCATCAGTTTTTTATTCACCTGATAGGGCTTCAGTAACTTGATACGCTCTTCCCAAACGGCTTCAGGTTCGCCCATTGAAACCCACACATCGGTATAAATAAAGTCAACTCCTTTTACGGCTGCATTTACATCATCGGTAAGGGTAATCTTGGCACCGGTTTCTTTGGCTATTTCGCGGCATTGAGCTACCTGCGCATCTTCCGGCTGGCATTCCTTAGGCGCACCTGCCCTGAAATCCATGCCCATTTTTGCGGCGCCAACCATCAGCGAGTTCCCGACGTTGTTGCGTGCATCACCCACAAAAGCAAACGACATTTGATTCAAAGGCTTGTCGCAATGTTCGGTCATGGTGAGAAAATCAGCAAGTATCTGTGTAGGATGAAACTCATTGGTGAGTCCGTTCCATACAGGAACGCCCGAATATTTTGCAAGTTCCTCAACAATATACTGACCGTAACCGCGGTACTCAATACCGTCATACATGCGACCTAAAACACGCGCAGTGTCTTTCATCGATTCCTTTTTACCCATCTGGCTGCCTGAAGGTCCCAGATAAGTAACGTGTGCGCCCTGGTCAAGAGCTGCCACCTCAAAAGCGCAGCGGGTGCGCGTTGAATCTTTTTCGAACAATAAAACAATATTCTTTCCCTTCAGCATCTGCTGCTCTGTGCCTGCATATTTGGCCTTTTTGAGGTCCATTGAAAGGGTAAGTAAAAATTTGATTTCTGCCGGTGTAAAATCCAGCAGCTTCAAAAAACTTCTGTTTTTAAGATTAAAAGCCATAAATCCTCCTCTAAGTTTTTAATGTATTTCTATATATCTGATTTTGTATTGCCTTTTCTGATAATCTTGTTTTGTTGATTCCCTCACCTTCATCGCTTCTTCAAAATTGTTATACTTCATGGCAATTACATGGCTGAAATAGAAACAATCTTTCGGATATTGAATATTTACTAATTTCTTGAATGCGTTGGTAGCAGTAACTTTTGAGTTACCATTTTCACTTTGCATGAACACACTTGAAATGATAATAATCTGATCTTTCATCGTGTGATTCGGCGCGTAGCAAAAATAATAGTTCTTTTCCACATTGGAAACAACCGCCAGCGGTTTATTTGAAGGTATGAACGAAAGCAGCGGCACATTTATCTTTCCGGTATATTGAAGAAAAGCAGTCGTGCCCGCTCCCGCCAAAATTAAAAACAGCAGAATCAGGAAAATAATCAATCCGGTGTGCTTCTTCTTTTTAGAAACAGCAGGAATTACCGGAGGTCTTTCTACAACTTTTTCTTTGGGAAGTTCCGCAATCGGGGCTATTGGTGGAATTTCAGGAATTGTTTCTATTACCGGTTCAATAACCGGTGGTGCGATAATTTCTTCAACAGCCTTCTCCTCTATCGGTTCCTGTGGAATTTCGTCGTGCCTGTCGGCAGGTTCAAGCAATCTGAATCCGCAAATAGGACAAACAACTTCGTTGCCATCAAGCTTTGCACCGCATTCCGGACAAAAAGCCAAATCATGTTTTTTCTCTGCCACAGGCAGCGGTGGCGCCGGAGGTTCCACAATGGGCTCAGGTTTTTCTTCAATCACCGGTGCCGCAGGAGGTTCCGCTACACTCGGTGGCGGCTGGTTCGTAGTCGCGGGCGGTTCAGGCTCTTTGATACCAAATTGTTTATCAGCTTCAAGAAGGCGGTAACCACAAAAGGGACAGATAGTTTCATCGCCATTCAGTTTTGAGCCGCATGAAGGGCAAAAAGAGAGATCATGAATTTTTTCCATACCCTGTTATTTTAATTTTACAAATTCGAGTGAAAATGTGATTGCTCCCGCTGACGCCAGCAGTGAAATAAACGGTCCGGCAAGAAATGAATCGCCAATGTGCACCACAATGAATAACAAGGTAAATAAACCCGTTCCAAGAGAACATACCTTTGAAAGTGTTGTGGCTGTGGCATCTTCAATAGCTGCAGCACGCCTGAATAAATGCAGGAAAATAATTGCAATGTAACACAGAAAGGCAATCCATCCGACAAAAAAATGGAGCCCGCTGCAACTGGCTGTTGAATGCAAACCAATAGGCATCTCAGCCCACGGAATTACGGATGCAACGATGCCCAGAACTGAAAAGGCAATTGCCGCCCACTGCTGCTTCGTAACTGATGACAAAGTGAACATTATTTAATTTCTAATATTTTATTTATTAAATACTTATAATAACTTACTTAAAGCGTAAGTTTACCACTTAAACTTAGCAGTTTCACAATTATTAATCGTTAATTATTAATTGTGAAATTATTTAAAAATGTCTAACGTATCCAATGGCACCTGCCAGTAAAATGAGTGTAGCGATGAGCCAGAAAATGAGCCAGAGTGCCCAAAACACGCCATAAACGATTCCGGCCGATGTAAAGAAGTAACCAACCTGTCTTTCTTTCGGGGTTTTCATAATAGGCGTAATACCGTTCCACATAATAAAAATACCGTAGAAACCGGCAAGATATCCAAGAAAGCTTATGAAGGGAAAAATGAACAGCAGTCCGCCAAAAAACATAGGTGTAATTGAATACGCTACCAGCTGCATGGCCCGACCAAGATTCTTTTCCGATTTGAATGCAGGCGCCAGAGCATTGATAATTACAGCACTGATTATCGTTGCAGCTACACATATTATTAAGTATATCACTCCCCAGACAATCCCTGTGACCATGTAATACCCAAATCCGCCCCAAATCAGCCCGCTCAGCATGCCATTCAAAAACATGGAGGCCAGCGGAATAATGGAAAGAATAAGCACATAACCAAAAATAAGCATCGGAACTTTTGGTGTTTCCTTTGCCACCACTTCCCATTCCTGCTTAGGATTGAACATGATTTTAATGGCGCGTTTGAATAATCCACCACTTTTTACAGAGTCAAAAACCTCATTTGCATCTACATTCGTGTAGGTTTTAACGTCAAACTCTTCCTGTTTAGGTGTTTCCTGTGCAGGCGCTTCCTGCTTTGGCGGTTGTTGCTCGGTTTCGGGTAGATGATAGCCGCATACGTGGCAAAATTTGGCTCCTTCTTTAAGCGAAGCCCCGCATTGTGGACATGATACCATGATGGAATGTTTTAATTTATAAACTCCGTTAATTAAAATGAACCTTTACAATAAAGTATGAGGTATGCGCTTCCAAACCACCTTATAAATGGCTCATTCGCAGCATATCTCCATCAATTATGCAATTAATTCTGAAAACTATTGTCACAAATATACTACAATTTGAACCATATGCAATGTGAAAAAACATGATACTTATTTTTTGGCTGAAGATGTTAAACAACGTACATTTGGTAACATTCGTCTGTTTTTTGAATATATTTTAATACTATAGCACAGTTTTTGGTATGCCTCCGATTTGCAAAATTTAACCCTTCTAAAAACCAATTCAATATGAGAAAGATTGTTTTAATTGCCGCGATGCTGTTTTCAGTGTTGAATATTTACGCACAAAAAGATAAGGTTGAGTTCCACCTCAATTTGCGCGATGGCAATGTGTTCACGGGCGAAACACAGGTGAACAGCCTTGATTTGATGACACCATACGGTAAACTGAGTATTCCTATCAAAAATATCGCATCCATTTCTATCGGGATTTCAGGCGACAATTCATTGAAAGAAAAAATAAAGAAGCTGTGCAGCCAGATGAATGATGCCAATGCCGACAATCGCAAAGCCGCTTATAATGAGTTATACGGTATGCCTGTGAATGCAATTCCTGTTTTGGAAGATTTTATGGCATCACAGGATTATGTTCCATCTACAAGCACCGACTTCACTCCCGAATCCGCTTTAGGCGACCTTAAATCCAAATTTGGCCTGACCGATAATTATGAGCGTGAAGATATAATCGTGCTTGATAACGGCTACCGCATAGGCGGCACATCATCACTCAAAGATCTCACGGTAAAAACAGAGTACGGCACACTGCAGATTCCCAGGGAAAAAATCCTCAATGCCGATGTTTACTACAGCAGCGGCTCATCCACAGATATGTCGCTTACACTCATGGCAAATAAACATGTTTTTGGAAATACAAACGGTGGCTGGCTTAAGACCAATATCATGGTAAAAGTGGGACAGAAATTCAGCATCAGTGCCAGCGGAGAGATTGTTCTGGCAAGCCTGTCTAATTATAAATATCATCCGGATGGCAGTTATACCACCGGAACCGGCACCGACCCCGATTATAATAACAGCGAATTAGATTATGAATCGGCAGCAACCACCTACCCGAGCTACGGAAATGTAGTATTTAAAATCGGTGAAAATGGCAGCATGACCAAAGTCGGAGCAGCGTACAAAGGAACCGCCACTGCATCAGGTTTACTGTACTTCAGCATTTACGAAACCGTTTTTAATGCAAACAATACGGGATCATACCAGGTTAAAATCCGCTTGAACTAACCATGGAACTTACAAACCACGGACTGCTGCCGCCCTTTCTGTATAAGTTGAACGACAAGGAAATCCGTTCCGGTCAGGTGGTTTACTGGATGAGCCGCGACCAGCGCGTTGCCGATAATGCCGCGCTGTATTTCGCTCAACAGCAGGCACTCTTGTTAAAACAACCGCTTGTGGTGGTATTCAACCTGTATGCACCCTACCTCGATGCACCCTTTCGTCATTATCATTTCATGACAGAAGGCCTGAAAGAAGTGGAACAAGACCTGTCGCAGCTGAACATCACTATGGTTGTTCTGCAGGGCGAACCACATCAGACAATACCGTCGTTCCTGAAAATGATAAGTGCCGGATTACTGGTCACCGACTTTAATCCACTTCGCATAAACCGTTCCTGGAAAGATAAGGTGGCGAAAAATATTTCTGTTTCATTTATTGAAGCCGATGCGCACAATATTGTTCCATGCCGCCATGCATCAGTAAAACAGGAATATGGCGCCTATACGCTCAGACCAAAGATTAACCGCCTGCTTGCGGATTTTCTTCATGAGCCGCCCGCACTCATTGCACACCCGTATTCGCCAGAAATTCCTTTTAATAAAATTGACTGGCAAAGCATTGTAACGGACATTAAATGCAATCGCAGCCCCGGTCCTGTAACACATATTAAAAGCGGCAGCGGTGCGGCATTTCAAATACTATCTTCATTTATCTCTGAAAGACTGGCGAATTATGAGACCAGGAATGACCCGAACAACGATGTGCTGAGTGAATGTTCGCCCTATCTGCACTTCGGGCAAATATCGGCATTACGTATCGCTATTGAAGTTAAAAAAGCCGCCGCACCCGCATCAGCAAAGGAATCATTTCTGGAAGAGCTGATTATCAGACGCGAGCTGAGTGATAATTTCTGTTTATACAATGAGCATTACGACTCATTTGACGGTCTTCCCAACTGGGCAAGAGAAACCCTGAATGCCCACAGAAACGATGAGCGGGAACATATTTACACAGCTATCGAATTTGAAAATGCAGCCACACACGACGAGCTGTGGAATGCTGCTCAGAAACAGATGGAAAAAACGGGAAAGATGCATGGCTACATGCGCATGTACTGGGCAAAAAAAATACTGGAATGGTCTTCATCGCCCGAAGAAGCAATTGCAACAGCCATTTACCTTAATGATAAGTACTCACTCGATGGACGCGATCCGAATGGTTATGCGGGCATTCTCTGGAGTATAGGCGGCTTGCACGACAGACCGTGGTTCAACCGTCCGGTTTACGGCAAAATAAGGTATATGAGCTATAACGGCTGCAAAACTAAATTCGATATTCACAAATACATACTCAGCAACACTTAAGCCCTGCGAAAGTTCTATTGTTTTCTGAATTCACTCTTGAAATTCTTTGAATAATCTTCAAATTTCACGGTTTTATAAGAATCGTCGAAAATGAAGTGCAGCACAGGTTCCAGCGCTTCTGCCACCATAAACTGAGGAACATTGGTGATGAGTTTATAATCAGAATCCAGAAAAGAAATGGTTGGCAAAAACAGCTTTCCGCCGGAAATATAGTTTGCAAACTGATGAACGGCGCCATTACCGGCACCCGTGAAGGTTTGTCCTGCAAAATGAATCGTATCGGTAGAAAGCGCGTCAAAATATACAGGATAAAAATTCCTGGTCACGTAATTCACAATTTGTTTTTGTCTGAAAGTGCTGCCCAGCATGACTTTTCCGCTGTTGCAAAATCCGGCACCCGTAAAAATCAGTAATTTTTTAGGCTTTACTTTATTCAATTCCATGGCCTTTGAAAGTGAATTCCACTTCATAGTGGCGGTATCGGCAAAAGTTGAGTCAGGATGATAGGCACGTTTGTAGCAAACAGCAAAATCCTGCGCACCCAGGCTGTTGAAAACGTATTCAACAGTGTAAACCAGAAATGGCTCAATCTCCTGCGAGCTCATATAACCCGGCGCCAGCAGCTTAAATTTGAAATCGTTGTTGTAATAAACGATGGTAGGATATGAAAGTTTGCCTTCAAGCATTTTAAGAGCCAGATCGTGTGTTGACCGAGCCTGCGTTGATTTGTTGAAGTATTTTTCGCCCATAAAAGTAATTGTATCAAAACCTTCGGCATTGAAACGGACAGGATAATAATAGTTATTGATATAAGAGGCAATGTCCGGATTTGAAAAAGTGGTCTTTGTCATATATTTACACCAGCCGCACCAGTCGGTATAACAATCAATAAAAAACGGACGGGGCTGTGTCTTGTTCAGCTCTTGTGCTTTATCAAACGTAAGCCACTTTATTAGCTCTTTGGGTTCTTCATTCTGTGCCCTTGCCGGGATGCAGAACGCCATTAATATCAAGGCAAACAGGAGTTTTCGGGTATGAGTCATGATTATAGAGTTGTCAGTTATTTTAAGTTTCACTTTTTAAGTTTGTAAACGATGGATTGATCGTCGAATACGATTTCAATAATATTGAGCATAATCAGATTCACCAGCACATGTTCTGCAATTTCTCGTGTTATCAGGGCAATGCGTCCAAATTTTGAAATGGTAACCGATTCAAATTCATTCAGGTAATCGAGCAATATTTTTTCTTTATCAGTATAGCGTAACAAGGTGCCGAGTCCGCTGCGCCTGCGTTTCCAAACCTGTAATATGACGGTGTTGGCCATGAAATTATTGTCTTTAACGCGCAGATAAGCTATCCATTTTCCGCTGCTGTCAAGCGCTGTAACTATTTCCTCATTGTTTTTCGGAATAATTACCTCAAGAACCGTTTTCCCTGCCTCCACCCATGCCCGGGTGGTAAAAGGAATTTCGGGTTTGCAGTACATATTGGCTGCCGCTTCTACCATGTAAAGTTCCTCGTCTGTACGTACGCCGGCTATGGTGCCGTTGTCTTTCACGCCTATCAGTAATGTTCCGCCGTCGGTATTTGCAAAAGCCGACATGGTCTTGGCAATCTTTTTCGAATCTGAAACTTCGAATTTAAAATCAAGTTGCTGGTCTTCGCCCCGGTCAACGAGTTTCTGTAAGTATGACCGCTGTTTGAACATATCAGCCTAATTTTAAATCTAATTATAGAATCATTATTTATCAGACTCCGGCAGGTACAATCCGCTTCTTTTTCAAAATCAATAATCCTGCAAAGGTAAGCATACCATTCAGTATCAGCAACTCAAAACCGAACTTATAACCGCCCAGCCAACGCTCGGAGTTCATACTTACAATATAGCAGATAACAGGCGAAAGCACTGCTACCAAAGGAACCCATTTATCGCGGACATTGTATTTTGTAAACAAACCGAACGAATACAGGCCAAGCAGCGGACCGTAGGTATAGCCTGCTATGGTGAATAATTTATCGATGAGTGCACGGTCATAAATAAAGCTGAACAGAATAATGCATAGCAGCAGCAACAGGGCGAAAGACAAGTGTACGACGTATCTGATATTTGTTTTCTGCTTTTCGCTGAGTTTCTCGTTTTTCGGTAAACTCAGAAAATCAATGCAAAACGATGTGGTAAGTGCCGTCAATGCGCCGTCGGCACTGGGATAGGCAGCCGAAATCAGCCCAATCACGAAAACAAGTCCGGCAATAGGTCCGAGATACTGAATGGCAATCATAGGAAACAGTTCATCGCTCTGAGCGGGCAGTGCAATTCCTGAATTCTGGGCATACATAAACAGCGCGGCACCCAGAAACAGAAACATGAAATTCACGAATACCAGAACAAAGCTGAATGAAATCATATTCTTTTTAGCGTCTTTCAGATTCCGACAGCTGAGGTTCTTTTGCATCATTTCCTGATCAAGGCCGGTCATTACAATGGTAATGAACATGCCGCTGAAAAACTGTTTCAGCCAGTTGCTGCGCGATGCCCAGTCGGTAACAATTACTTTTGAATAATCGCTGTGAAAGATATTTCCCGCAAGGCTTGCAAAACTCATGTCCATGCGTCTGGTGATAAGAATAATCGAAAGCCCCACGGCCAGCAGCATAAACGTGGTTTGCAGCATATCGGTCCAGATGATGGTCTTGATACCGCCTTTGAGCGTATAAAGTATTATTAAAGTGATGAAAATAACGACCGTAGCCCAAAACGGAACGCCCAGCGCATCGAACACAAAGCGCTGCAGTACGAATACTACCAGAAACATGCGCAAGGAAGCGCCTATTGTTCGTGATAACAGAAAAAAGAAAGCACCTGTTTTATAAGTAAAAAAGCCGAAACGCTGTTCAAGATAGGAATAAATGGAAGTGAGATTGAGCCTGTAATACAGCGGCAGCAATACATTGGCGATTATGAAATATCCGAAAAGGTAGCCGAACACAACCATGAGATAGCTGAACTGTGTGCCGCCCACATAGCCGGGAACAGACATAAACGTAACACCCGAAAGCGAAGCGCCAATCATTCCATAAGCTATCACAAACCAGGGTGAACGTTTATTGCCGCGGTAAAAGCCTTCGCTGTTGGCTTTGCGCGACGTAAACCACGTAACCACGAACAGCATGGCGGTATAAAGGAGAAAACAGATAAGAATGAGTGTGGGTGTCATGAAACAAAAATAGACAACTGCATACTGCCGTAGTCCGATACAATATTTTATTATTAACACTGTATTATTAATAAAGTGCAAAATATCATTGGTAAAACACCGGGTGATTGCGTATTTTTGTACACTAAATAATATGTTCGTGAACACTTACCCTTCCAAATTATTTGAACAGGCCGTCAATGAGTTTTCCCGTTTACCGGGAATCGGTCGCAAAACGGCCATACGTCTGGTATTGCACCTTTTGAAAGAAAACGCTGCCATTGTCGAAAACTTCGGGAACACCATTGTTCGGCTCAGAAATGAAATAAAGTACTGCACTTCATGCAACAACATTTCCGAAACAGAAACCTGTGAAATATGTTCGGGAAAGAACCGTAATCATGAGGTAATCTGCGTTGTTGAAGACATCCGCGATGTGATGGCTATTGAGAATACGAGCCAGTACAATGGTATGTACCATATTTTGGGCGGAATTATTTCACCCATGGACGGCATAGGTCCTTCGGAACTGAATATCGATACACTCATTGAAAAGGCTGCATCAGGAAAATATGCAGAGATGATACTGGCGCTTCCTGCTACCATAGAAGGCGACACAACAAATTTCTACCTATATAAAAAGATACGCGACTACGATATCATGGTAACCAGTATTGCGCGCGGTGTTTCGTTTGGCGATGAACTTGAGTTTGCCGATGAAGTTACCCTTGGACGCTCCATACTGAACCGCATTCCCTATCAGAACGCGATGGCGAATAAATAGTTTCCATTAATTGCTGATTGGTATAACAGAAGTAATTTTCAAAATTTATGAAAGTATTGTCTCAATAATAGATGATAACTTTCCAGTGGCGGAAACAGGCTGAGGCACCGTAACTCAGATTCAGGTAATATTGATTAAGCCACATACCGGAAAACAATTTGAGGATTGTTTTGAGCTTTTTCTGCATTTTTGTATATTTGCTAAAAAAAACTGCCATGACAGTATTTGAATTAAAACAGCGTTTAATCCAAAAGATTAATCATACAAAAAACAACAGGATACTTGAAGAGGTATACCGACTCCTTGAAAATGAGGAGACCGACAATACTAGTTTCCCCTTATCCGACGAACAAAAAAATGCGATTGCCGAATCGCAAGTCCAATATCGAAATGGGCAAATTATTACCGGAGAGCAGGCCGATAAAGACGTTGACGAATGGTTAAAAACGACAAAAGCGCCTTGAGGCGCTTTTTCTATTTAAGGGTGGAAGACGGGTCTATAAGTTTCATTGATTTAGTAATTGTTATATTGTTGTTTTACAGGTCATTAATAGGACTCGAAATAATCTTGCACTGACGCAACTGACGCAGTATTGAATATCAGCACCTTGAAGGTACGGCCATAGCCAAAGTTAATTGCTACCGAATTTTCGATCAATATAGCCGGAAATGATTTTACTATATTCGGAATAATCTAATTGCTCTTTAATTCCACCGAAAAAATTGCCAAAGTATTGCTTTCCGAACTCAGCCAATTCCTTATCGCTAAGTTTGCTTTTCAAAGGACGATACTCTTCCGAAAATACGTACATGCCAGTTTCCTTGTCTTTCGCCAAACCAAGACTTACTATTCCGTCACCTCCATGAGCCTTATATAATAATCGCATGACTAGACTTTTCACAGTAGTCAGATCAACATAGTTCTTCTTAATGACTTCTCCCAATACTGTACCAATTAACTCCTTTAATTCCTCTTTTGATTTCGGTAGCGTATTTTCTGTTGTAAAGAGGCTATATACTTCGATTCCCAAAGCATTACAAATACTTTCAAGTAATGTAACATTTATAGATACTTTACCACTGTATATATCATAAACCGCTTGACGGGTCCTTCCAATGCGATCAGCAAGATCTTTTGCGGAGATATTTTTTTTATCTGCTACTTCCTTGATTTTTAATCCAATATTCATATTTTATGATTTATTGTTAATAAAAAAGCAAATTAAATCTTGCCATATACAGATAATACTTTACATTTGTAACGAATATATTTTACATTATTTGGAAATTACATTCGTAAAACATGACAAAGATACGTAATAAAAGTGTACTAAAGTACAAAATCAAAGAAAAAATTGATTTTTTCCCTCATGGCGAATACGTACTGGCGAAAAGGATTCTGCCAAAACTACTTGGCATAAACCCACGGACCTTTGAAAAATACATCTATACCAAGGCTACTGAGCACTACGAAATGCCGGCCGGTCATCTTGCAGTCTTGGCAAATTTCTTCAATTGTTTGATGGAAGAAATGTACAACTACCCGCCAAAAACAAGAGGAATTAGAGACGTTTCAAAAATGCACACCCAAGATCTGGCCTCAGAGCTGGGATTAATTAAATAGGCCCTATGGAAGAATTTGAAAAAATATCACATTTTGAAAGCATCGCGGATAAGCATCCGTCCTCTATTAGTATTGATGATTTTGTTAGATCCATCAAATCTGGGAAAATCCATGGTCGCTCAATAAAAAAAACCATTGAGCATATCCGAAGCGCAGCAGATAGCAACGAAAGATCTAAACTCAAACGGACTCTTCCTGCGGTAACGCTTTCCGCTGAATGTTCAGGGGGGCACAAAAAAGCTAATATCATAAGCACAACTGGACTTATTCAAATTGATATTGATAAGCTAGAAGATGTCGACAAGAAGAAGGAACAGTTAAAGGATGATCCATTTATTAAAATAATGTTCGTCAGCCCAAGCGGTAATGGGTTGAAGTGTATCTTGAAAATTGGCAGCTCCCCTCCTAATCACTTATTTGAATCCATTTGCAGTTATTTTAAGGAGCAATATGCTATTGAGGTAGATAAACAGGTTAAGGACGAAAGCCGCTTGTGCTTTTACTCCTATGATCCAGATATCTTCATAAATGATAACGCCATCGAATTTGTCGCTGTGGTTAATAAGCCAGATGACAGTCCAAAAAAGCTTACGCCAGATATAGAGCACCTCATTTCAAAATTAGAAGCTGCAAGCATTGATGTTACCACAAACTACAATGATTGGATCATGCTGGCATTTGCACTTACCGACGCTTTCGGTGCCGCCGGTGAACAATACTTTCACCGAATCAGCAAATTTTATCCCGGCTACAACCAGAAAGATTGCTCAAAACAGTATCACGAGTGCATGAAATCCGGGAGTAGAAATATATCAATAAAAAGCCTGATCTCTTTTGTTACGGGTAAACTCGGCAAGCAAGAATCAAAAATTCCTGATGTAACACGAGGAATAAAGCCACTTGAAGACATAATATTCTATACTCCATCCTACGACAAGGACGGGAACCTTAAAGACCTAAAAATTGATTATACGAAGTGGATTGAAGTATTGTACGGACTTGGATTTCGCAGGTTTGATATAGGTAAAAACTTCGTATTTGTAAGGGTGGTTGATCAGATCATTGAAGAAGTTAGCGTGACGCATATTCAGGATGCGTTCATACACTTCCTTGAGAGCCTACCTGAAAATCTGCCGGGCGGTGTCTCGAGGGAATTTCTGATTGGCAAAATCTATCGTAATCCATCCCACTATTTCTGCGAGAATAGATTGAATCTTCTACGGCCAAAGGAGCAATTTCAATTTACAGAGGATACAAAAGACACATGCTTTATCTACTTTAAAAATGGTTTTGTCCGCTGCACACGTGACGGGTACCAATTATTACCATATGAACAGCTAGCCGGTTTGATATGGAAAAATCAGATAGTTGACCGGGGTTTTACCTTTTTGGATTTTATGTCGTCGTCGCCACAAGAAAAGGGCGAGTTTTCATTTTTTACTTTCAACCTATGCGGCAAAAACCCTGAACGCTACGAATCATTAACTTCAATCATCGGCTATTTGCTTCATAGCCATTTTTCTGGCAAGCTCAAAGCAGTGGTCCTAACCGACAGTAAGATTTCGGACGTGCCCAGCGGAAGAACGGGAAAGACCCTACTTGGGCAGGGGCTGGGATATGCCAAAAAATACACTGAGCTTAACGGGAAAGACTTTGATTCTGCCAATAAACACAAGTATCAGGAATTAGATCTTGATACGCAGATCGTCCACCTGAACGATGTTAAAAAGAGCTTTGACTTTGAAAGTCTGTTTAATGATATTACCGAAGGCATTGTTGTCGATAAAAAGAATATCAAGCCTTTTAAGGTCAAAGCAAAAATGATCATCTCCACAAACAAGACCATCCGCATTGAAGGAGCCAGCGCCCGTGACAGAGCTATTGAGTTTGAATTTGCAGACTATTACAATGAAAAATTTAGTCCGGAAGATGAATTTCACCATTGGTTTTTTCGCGACTGGGACGAAACGGAATGGATGAAATTTTTCAACTTCTGTCTTTTTTGCATTAGTTCATACTTAAAAACTGGAATCGTTGTGGCCGCTCCGGTAAATCTGAACCGGCGGAAACTTCTTGAAAACACAAACCAGGAGTTTGTTGAATTCATGGACAGTCAAGTGAAAGAGGGCGAAATCAAGCCCGGAATCGAGTATGACAAAAAAGGACTATTTGACCGTTTTCTGTTGGAATCCCCTGAATTTGCCGATATCAAGAGTTTCAAACAGCGACGATTTACCGAGTGCCTAAGAACTTATGCCAAGTACTCCGGGCATTTCTCTGCTGTGGATCCCGATGCGAATGAAAGGAAAAGCGGTAATGTACGGTATATTACTTTTCCACCACCCTGAGAGTGTATCATATTTTTTTATTTTTCTACGTCCACTAAATCCAAAAAAATATTAAAAGAAGATAATCAGCGATTTATACAAAACTTAAAACATCCATTTCTGAGTCCAACCTAAACCCTTAAAACTGGACGTAAGGACGCAGAAATTTTAAAAAAAGCAGCACACATAAAAATTCAGCTTAAAATCCCCATTATGAAAAACTTCAATTATTCCATATCCAACAAATCGCCACCAGCAAACAATGCAGTTTCCCGGAAATAATTCGAATATATAACCTTATAATTTTAAAAATATGAAAATTGAATTTACAGTCCATACGGACAACATCGTTGAGTTTGCAGAGATACTGAATGCTCACGATTTGGAAAATGAAATCACCGGAGCAACGATAGAAGGCGAGCTTCTGATTGATGTGCATTACAACAAAAATGACCGTGGTGCCATAGAAGAGCTTGAAGAGCTTGCAGTATCCGATGATGAGTAACTATAATTATAAACCGGCGGGAGTGACACATGTTTGCTCCCGCCTTCTTGATAATTGATAATAATTATGAAAACAAAAATATGTAAACGTTGCAGCAAAGAGTTTACTGCACAGCGAGACGATGCAAGTTTTTGCAGCTCGTCCTGCCGGTCTTTATTCTGGCAAAATAACAAATCTCAAAAAAAAGCAGAAGAAGAATTCCAGAAGCAATTGAAAGGGCTAGTGAATGACAACCCAGAGCCAGTCATAAAAACGATTACTGAGGTAGTCCCTAATAAGGAATTCATTGCCCTGCAATTAAAATTGAAACAAAAGGAAGAAGATGCTAAAAAATTGCAGCAGCAAAAGATGGCAATTACCAAAGAGTTACAAATTCTAAAGAATATGGGGGCAGGCAATATTGTGCTCCTTGGCGCAAGTGCAGGAACTTTGATTGGCTATAGCCACGCTAAAGAAGATAAGCGTGACCCAAATAAACGTTTAGCCGGGGCATTTAAAGGTGGAATTTGGGGGTGCCTTAGTGGTATTGCGTTTGAGTTGCTGACCAAAGAGCGTCGCGAAAAGCAGCAACAATTGGAAATCCGTGAGTTAAACGTTAGAATTCAGGATATAAACGCTAAGCTAACGTTACTTGATACTGAAATTGATGAGCTGAAAGCCATGTTGAGTAAGACTAAGCGGCTATTAACTATCGAAAAAGAAGTCATAATAAAAACTGTCCCGAACCTCCGCCTCCCACTTGAAAAATCTGCCGTAAATACCGCGCCGAAACGTGAGCTAAACGTTTATAAACAGCTAACAACTCCTGCAAAGACGGCTGATAACGTTAATCCAGGTAGTAAAATCATCAGCAGTGCCCACTTGACTGAAATGGAATATCAGGCACTTAATTTTCAAGGCCGCTGGCAGTATTTTTTTGGTCTGCCATCACTGAACTTCCATTGCGCCCTGCACGGAATGGCCGGTGAAGGCAAATCCACTTTCGCCATACAGTTTGCTAATTACCTAGCAGTAAACTTTGGAAGGGTTATATATATCAGTGGCGAAGAGGGCTTTTCCAAAACCATGAAAGACAAGTTCATCAATAACAATGCAGCAACGGAAAACCTATTTCTGGCCGACCTGCGCACTTATCAGGATTTGGTGAATGAGGTAAAGCCTAACACCTTTAACTTCATCTTTATTGACAGTCTGGATAACATGCGCATCGGGGCATTAGAACTTAAGGAACTCCGCAAGCTCTATATGAATTCTGCGTTGGTCACTATTTCCCAATCTACCAAAGAAGGAAAAATGCGTGGCTCATATGAAATAGTGCATGATTCAGATATTGCGGTTTCCGTGTCAGGTGGCATTGCTGAAACAGTTAAAAACCGCTTTTTAGAGAAGGGCCGAAAATATAAAATATTTGATGCAGATCCAGGGGAAGGAATAATGCCGTGGAATACCGTCAAGGGATGAGTGGAAAAACTTTACTACTGTCGATCATTTCATTGCAAGTGAGGCCATCGTACCAATAATCTTTACAATAGAAATATCCAGGCAATGGTGTCATTAATTTGCCCGATTGGCTCGTCACAAAATATGATGCCGTTGCTTCGCAAATATAAATATGACCAACTAAACAGGATTAAGAAAATGAATGCTTATGCTTCAGGAAATCTTCGTACTGGCAATAGCAAGACCATTCAAACAGACGGTGCCTTCAGCGCATCATACATTTATGATGCTAACGGTAATATTGAGACTCTAAAGCGAGAAATGAGCGGAGGACCTTTTGATTACCAAAAATGTTATAACTACTATGGCACTGGCCGATTGGACTGTATTGCAGATGCGGCGCATAGCAATGACAATAACTCCGATAGAGATAATCAGAGTGAAGGCAATTACAAGTATGATGAAATTGAAAATATTAACAGCTAAGCAAACTGGGTATTAAGGCAATAGCTTAGCGCACCGACGGAAAAATCGATTCAATATTTGTTTCAACTGGAGGCAAACTCGCCCTAAATTATAAGTATGACCCACTATGGTTCTAAAGCCTTGGTGTAAAAACAATCAGGCGTTAGATAGTTTAACAATTTTTCATTATATTTACCGTTCAAAAAGGATTACGAATTGGCAAATCACTTGGGAAATATATTGACCACTGTTTCTGATAGCAGGTATGCCTACGGGACTTCCAATGGCGGGCTCGTCACAGCGTATTCGGCAGTTAAAATATCGTCGCAGGATTATTATCCTTTTGGCATGTTGATGCAAAAAAGGTCGTCCTCATCTAATAGCTACCGTTTCGGTTTCAATGGCCAGGAAAAAGATGATGAAATTACGGGAGTTACTGGAAGTGATTATGACTTCGGTGCAAGGATATATGATGCGAGAGTTGGGAGGTGGATGAGTTAGCTACAGGCAAAGAAAAAGTAAACTTGCTGCCTTTTCCGGGCTCGCTTTTTACGTGTATCTTTCCACCGTTCTTTTCTGTAAATTCCTTGCTCAAATACAGGCCCAAACCGGTTCCGATTTTACTTGACCGCTGTGCACCCTCATCGGCAGGCACTAATTTGAATAGGTTCTCGATTTCATCTTTGTACATTCCCGGTCCGTTATCAGCAAATTCAATTTCCGCGTAGGCTCCGCAGTTTCTGACTGAAATAATAATCGTATCCTTGCTAGGCGAGAATTTAAGCGCATTTGAAAGCAGATTCCGGAGAACAATCTTGGTTGTTTCCTGATCTGCAAATACTTTTACCGCTTTGGGCGACCTCAACTCTATGGTTATTGACTTTTGGAATTGCATGTGTGCTGTTTGGGCAACACATTCATCAATAAGGTCACTGATTTTTATGGGCTCTGGTGTTAATTGAATCGCATCTGCCTGCTCTATTGACCACGTCATTAGGTTGTCAAGCAGTTCCATAGTGCCTAAGGCCGAACTTTTTAAGCTGAGCATATATTTGGCTCTTTTGCCTTCCTCCAGTTTAACACCATCGGTAAGCAGCTCAAGCGTGGGCAAAAGGTTGCTGATCGGCCCGCGGAGGTCATGTGAAATAATAGACATCAGCTTATCCTTAGTGCTCAGTGCCTCAATAAGCAACTCTTCAGTATGTTTCTGATCGGTTATGTCAATATGGGTTCCCATTGTCCGCAGCGGCTGATCTTTGTGATTCCGTTCAACAACGCGTCCGTGATCCAATATCCATTTCCACTTCCCGCTTTTTGTCAGAATACGGTGCACCGTTTCGTAATATTCCGTTTCGCCTTTGAGATGCTTTGACAGTTCTGCATTTACACTTTGCAAATCGTCAGGATGAACCAATTTAGCCCAACTCGAAACATGTGGCTTGATATCTCCCGTTCCATATTCAAGCATTTTACACCATGTATCGCTAAAATATACATGACCTGTCACGTTGTTCCAATCCCAAATACCCTCTCTGGCGCTTTCAATGGCAAGCTTCAGCCTCAATTCACTGTCCTTTATTTTCTGAATGTCATTTTTCCGCTCCAGGGCACTCGAAAGTACATTGGTAATGGTCTTATCAAAAATAAGTTCGGAATCGGTGAATTCAATAAGTGGATTCGAAATGTCAATACCTAAATAACCCAAATAGGTATTCTGGATATGCAAAGGGAAATACGCCACAGATTTTGCGCCCCTCTGCCTTAGTAATTTCGAAAAATCGGGCGGAAGCGCGGTAATATCTTTATAGCAGATTACGCCCTCTTTCATCAGTTTTTCTTTCCACTCATCCGTGGCCACCGTATTCAATTTAAGCAAATTCTTGGTCTGGCCGGAAGTGCGCAGATTGTATGCCTCCATAATAGTCGGATCTAAATCGATATCCGGCGAATCCTGTACAATATAAACCCTGCTGTATTCGTTCTGTTGCAATATCAGATTTAAGATATTTTGAATTGCATAATCAACATTGGTTGAACCGTTGAGCAACATCAGAATATCGGCCATCATTTTCTGCTTTTTGAACAGTTGGCTGATTTTGTTCTCTGCTTGTTTTATGGAAGTTATGTCAATAGCCGAAGTTAACAGGAATTCATGGGTTTGTATTTTAATATTGTCCATTGAAAACAAACAGTCCATCAGCTCGCCTGATTTGGTCTTCACGGAAACTTCAAGATTCCGTATTTCACCCTTTTTAGCAATCAGCTCAAGCGCTTTCTGCCTTTGCCAGTAGTCGTGAAACAAGTTTAAGTCTTTTGAAGTTTTGCCGATAACCTCGTCTTTTGTATAGCCGGTAGATTTCAAAAATTGTTGATTGACATCTATTAAAACACCACTGCTATGTGTGCTGATGGCCATGAGTACCGGCGCAAAATTGAATACTTTTGAGAACTTTTCTTCAGACAGTTTCAAATCGGTCATGTTCCGGCTAACGCCAATCAAAGCTTCCTTTGAGTTCCATATACCCTTGTAAACTCTCGTTTCTACAGGGACATAACTGTCGTCTTTGGCAAGCAGCGGCAAGGGGCAACTTGCCGCTTTACCAGTAATCATATCCAGCACTGTAATTTTTGCTTGTGCCCTGAATTCGGGTGGATGCACCAACAATACATTTTTTCCGATTAAATCTTCTGATGAGTATCCAAGAATCTTGGTCACGGCATCATTTATTTCAATGATATTTCCTTCCATATCAAGTATGAAAAGAAAGTCTATGTTATTTTTGAAAAAATCTCGGAAACTATTATCCATCTTGTTTTCTTTTGATATTATTTGTTTTTCGTTCTGCCACAGGCGGATTTCGTCTGCAGTTAACCTCATTCATTATCTTTTATCTGTTAGGCTTGTTTCTTGCCTGCATGCTCATAAAATAAGTATCAATAAGTATCACTGCCAATATCAAACAAGGTGTGTGCGTGTTCTATTAATAGCGTAATGAGTCTTGGGCCATTTTTGTTACAACTTCATTTTCGAAATTATAAAGCTTTACAAATGTTTGAGAAGTCGCATCCTTTTTCTGTGCTGTTATAACTACAAAATTCATAGTGGTCTTGCCCGGGTTATGATCAATCCATGTTCCCGAATTCGCATAAACACATTTTTTGTTTTCATAACTTTTTGCCCCGACAATTTTAGGGTCGTGCGTATGACCAAATACAACGATCCTTTTATTTGATTTAGGATTCATAAAATACTGCAAACTTGACTGATAGTCGGTCTCGGTAGCTGACATTACTGAATCGATTGCACGAGAAGCGCCCGTATGTACAGCTACATAATTGGCCGTTTGTCTTGCGTCCCAATTATCTTGAATTCCCTTGTAAAAATTCACATCAATCAATCCGCCTGATTTCGTTTGATAGGGAAGAAGGTCGTTTACAGAATAAGTCCCTGTGTATCCATTAACATTCGTTACAATAATTTTCTCATCAAATTTATTTGCAACCGGGAAGAAATTCAAGGTTAATGCCCAATCCTTCCAATAGCGAAACAATAAATCCTGGCTTTCATTACCCGAAATATTCGGGGCAACCAATGGTATTATGTTGCTTGGTGCCGGGCGCCCTTGTACTACCCAAAGTGCTGCTATTCTTGTAAAAAAATATCCGGGAGGCATTATGTTGCCCGGTGCGATATCCTGATTTGAAAACGGGTCAGGCGCACAGAAAAAATTATAGCGGTGACTATGCTCAATAGCTATTTGGGGATAGTCAACCGGAGAATAAGTGCCTAAGCCCAAGCCTGCATCCCTTGCCTGGTTTATCCCCGGAAGAACACTTTCAATGTTTGCTGGTGAAATGGTTAAATCATGATTTCCGGGCACATAAGTAACCAAAATCTTACCTTCTTGAATGATGCTGTTTAAAGCGTCAATTACGACTTTGTTGGTGGTTGCAACCCGCTTTACAAAATCGGCCTGATCCTTTCCCTGATAAGTGTTAACCGTGGCCGGCACAAACCATTCATCAACCAAATCTCCGGCTATAACCAGCTCTTTAACATTGGGCGACTCTTTGATTTGTTTTAGCAGTTTTTCAAGATGTTCAAGGTTATGTTTACACTCAGCGTAGGCAATATCGGCACCAAGATGAATATCGCTGATAACAACGATCATATTCCGCTCGTTCCCACCATTGCTAAATGGATTTATTCCGGGATCTGATGGCCCTGACTTTTCAAAAGGTGAAAAAGCCGTAAAAAACAGCATCACACAAAAAGCACTAAATATTCTTACAGAAAATTTCATAATACGCTCATTATTAAATTATTCCTACTCATATAGCTTTTCGGAATCCGCTCGTATTTTTTATTGTATTCATAATAATATAATACAAAGGTAAATATAATTATTCTTATTTTTTATCAAAAACAACATATGCATATTGTTTTGAATAATAGTATGTTAAAGACCGGTCGGCTGATGTTTGGCAGTTTTAAACCAGAAAAAACTTTTCTTGGCAACGGCCGGCCAGAGTCCTTATATTTTCAAATATATCAGAGCACTCCTCTGTTTATCTTTCAAGACGTATGTAAAATGTTGCGCCTTCACCCACAACAGACTCGCCCCAGATATCGCCCCCATGCTTATTCACAATTCGCCAAACAATGGCCAGACCTATACCTGTGCCTGTAAAATCAGTATCGGCATGCAACCGCTGAAATGGGATGAAAAGCTTTGAAGCGTATTCCATGTTGAACCCAACTCCATTATCTTTGATATAGATATACTCTTTCCCATTTTTTATGATGCGGCCTATTTTTATCATTGGTGAGCTCACTTGAGCCGAATATTTTATGGCATTTCCTATAAGGTTTTCGAATGCGATACGCACCAGGCCATGGTCACCGCTTATTATCAGACCATCTTCAATTTCGACGCCGAAATTATTCTCGGAATTCGTTGTTTCTATGATGTCGGAGGCGAGTCTTTTTATATCAATTCTACCGATTTCAATTTCTTTGCGGGTAATTACAGACAAGTTCAGCAGGTCGTCGATTAATAGCGACATGCGCTGTGCACTGCTTGCCATGCGGTTCAAATAGTTTCTGGCTGTTTCGTCAAGTTGGGCGTCATAATCTTCGATGAGTGCCGCCGAAAATCCATTGATGGCCCTGAGTGGTGCCCTGAGGTCGTGCGACAAGGAATAGCTGAATGCTTCCAACTCTTTCACGGCACTTTCAAGCTGATTGGTGCGCGATTGAACGTGTTGCTCCAGTGTGTCGTTCAGTTCATGAAGTGAATTTATGGCGTTTTTATAATCCGTCAGGTCATTGACTACGGTGTACCTGAATCTTTTTCCGTTGATGTTGAAATCTTCTCCACCCAATGTTACCATTTTTTTATCTCCGTTCTTGGCTGTCAGTGTTGCTTCCAGTTTGGGTATTTTCGATGCCCCGGGAGGTATTTGAGCCGTCACTGCAATGAGGTCATCCATCGTCATAATTCCTGCCTCTAGCGGCGTTTTCCCAATTATTTCATGTTCCTCATATCCGAGTAAATCGTAGAATGCCTTGTTTACTTCTAAATATTTCTCCGTTGCCAGATCCGTAAATCCGCAGGCCGACGGGTTTAAATGAAATACTTTTGAAAATTTCTCTTCCGAAAGTGTTATTTCCGAAATATCTTTCGTTATTCCGTAAATAGCAGGATTTCCATCCCATGTGCCCTTGTAAGCCCTTGATTCAACAACTATCGGCTCACCGGTTTTAGTAATTAAATTGAACGGGCAATTCATTCGTATCCCGCTTAATATTTCAGCGAAAACCTGTGCAACATCTTCTCTGTCTTCAGGAGAATGTATCTTAAACACAGATTGCCCGGTAATTTCTTCAATGGTATATCCAAGACGCTTGCATACAGAGTCATTCACGTGTTTAATAATCCCTTGTTCGTCAAGTATAAAAAGCATTTCACCAATAGTGTTGAACAGGGTTTCAAAATTCCTGCGCGACTGATCCAACATCGCTTCCGAGGCCTTTACATCGGTAACATCCAGAATGGTTCCGACGACCGTAATATTTGCATTTTCGAATTCTTTGTCCAAATCGGCAATTGCCCTGATAATCCGTGGAGCAGATCCATCGGCGGGATATACATTGTACTCGTCGTTTAATGTTACTCCATGCTCAATAAGATTCATCAGGTCCTGATGAATTTTTTCTTTTTCCTGAATGCAGGATTGAATCTTCTCGTAGGTGAGGTTGTCGTTGCTTCCGAGACCGAAAAGACGGATGGCTTCTTCCGAACCATGACAATAGCCGGTGTCGGGCTGGAAAATCCATGAACCGATCTTACCCCGTTTCTGAACTTTTGAAACATTCCTGTTCGCATTCATCAACTTTATGGTTGTTTCCTCAAAGGCTTTTCTTATATTGGTTTGTTCGCTAATATCATGAATGATTGTTTGAATAAATACGCTGCCATTTATTTCATAGGGCCCTGTGAAAACCTCAACATCGCGGATCTCGCCTGATGCCACTTTGTGCTGAAAGTAAAAATGATTCTGTTGTGAATTTCCGGCACGAGCCAATTGCTTGAGAATCTCGGCCCTGGGAAGGGTATTTATTTCAGAAATATTCTTGTTCGTCATTTTCTGCATTGTCCAACCGTAAAACTTGCACGCAGCGTCGTTCGCATCTACAATGCTGCCACTGGCGGTTTCTATCACAAGCATGGGGATCCGGCTCGTATGAAAGAAGGACCGGTAACGCTCTTCTGTGGCCTGATAGTGATCCTGAAGTTTAACAATTTCAGAAATATTATTAAATCCGGCGATGATTTCAATTACAGTGCCTTGTTCGTCAACAACAGGAGAAACATTGACCTCTACCCATTTTATTTCGCTGCTGTCCGGCGCCTGAACTCCTATTACCTGATTTACAATAGGTTCTTTGGTCATTAGGGCGATGGCATACGGACTTTCTTCCAAAGGAATCGGCCTTCCGTCTTTGAAAAACATGTTCCATTCCGAGTCGGCCATTAATTTGCCAACCATATTTTGCTCGGTTACGCCGAATATTTTGGCCGCCTGATTATTTATCGAAATAACGGTTGAATCAGGTGCGAAAATGATTACCCCATCATTGAGGGTTGAAAGTACGTTGTTATAACGGGTTTCTATGGATGTCGGCGAGCCCATTGGAATATTCGTATTTTTTTCATCACTGAAGCTTACAAGAATTTCATCGCGGGCATTACTGGGTCCCGTCAAGGGCATTATGCTCACAAATACGTTCTTTTCAGTAGGAAGTTCAATTTTGGTTTGAAAGGGAATTTTTGAGTTCATTACACTGCGTGTCTCGGTCCCAATCTCGGCATATTTTGTAATGTAAATAACATTCATAAAGGGCTGCCCGATATCATCGGCACTGATATTCATATAATTCCGAATCAAGCTTGTGTATTGCATGATATTCAGATCTTTATCTAAAAGTAGGACGGCAACATTTAAGCCCTCAAAGACACCAATAATATCTGATTTTGAATGCTGTACGAGTGTTTTCATGATATTAAAGTTATACTGTTATTTCGGTATTGAGAAATAAAAAGTCGAGCCTTTATCAAGCTCAGAATCAGCCCACACCTTACCGCCATGGCGTGTGATTATTTTACGAACATTTGCAAGACCAATTCCGGTTCCGTCAAATTCAACCGATGAATGCAGTCGTTGGAACACACCAAAAAGTTTTTGTGAATACTTCATGTCAAACCCAACGCCATTATCACGAACATAAAAGACAACATCATCAATTGTTTCATAAAAATTCACCTCAATAATTGCAGGATTTCTGCCTTTGCTGAATTTGTAGGCGTTGTCAAGCAGATTAATCCATACAAAATGCAACAATGCGTTGTCAGCTTTTATTACAGGCAGATCAGCAATACGCCATTCTACGGTTACATCGCCGGCTATTGATTCAACGTGCATGCGTGCAGTTTCAACTATTTTCTTTATTTCAATTTGAGTTGTAACCAGCGGTTGCGTGCTATTCTTTGTAAACTCGAGCAGTCGGTCCATAAGAGACGACATGAGATTCGTATTTCTGACGATGGTATCCAAAAAATGCTGTGCTTCTTCCGGGATATTGTTGGCATGTTCGGATGTTATGAGCTGTGCAAAGCTGCTGATATGCCTCAGAGGCGTGCGCAGGTCATGCGCAATGGAGTAGGAGAACGACTCGAGTTCTTTGTTGGCAAGTTCCAGTTGTTCAGTACGTTTAATAACGCGCTGTTCCAGCTCTTCATTCAGTTTTCGTACACTTTCTCTGGCTTCAAGTATCTCGCGGTTCTTCTTACGATTCACTGCTTGCGCAAGAACTTGCTGGCCAAACACGTCAAAAATGATGTTCCTTTCTTCCTCCAGCTTTTCATAAATTACATTGTTTGTTACCAAATTACCGCCAACAATCATTAGCGAAATACCATTTTTCGGTTCATCAAGAAGCGTTATATACGCTTCTGATAAAGGAAAATCGGGTCCGAGCAATTGCATTTCGGCAGGTAACGGCTGCAGGATCTTTCCCTGACCTAGGATGCGGTACAATGAAACTAAAACAGATTTTATTTTCAAATATTCATGTTCAGCAACCGAAGCACCTTCTATACCGAATAGAATGGACGCCGGCTCATCAAAATTGCCAAAGAAAGCCAATCCTGTTTCAACCTCAAAAATATCAACGATTGCCTCTGCTATTAATTTTAGAAATGCGCCGTCCGATATTTCTTTGAGAGCATTCCTGTTGAACGCATGCATTCGTTTGTGTATAACAATCTCATTATCCAGGCTATTTCTGGTATTAATCAGTTCTTGCTCAATGGCTGAAAAGCGGGTAACTTTAAGCTGCAATTCATTATATCGCCTGATGAGCTCCGCCCGCGCTCCCTCGGACTCCATGGGTATAAATGTGCGAATATCAGTACTCTCGTTCCCGTCCATTATTTCCTGTATATTGCATACAATGCTGTTGTGTAATTATGGTAGGTGTTTTTTCCGCCCAACCGTGCGAACTCACCGAAACCATACATTCCGAGCCATGGCGGGCATACTCCGTTCTCGCTGAATGGTGTCTGCATGCGACTCACAATTTCTTCTTTAAGCACCCTGTTGAATAAAAAGCGTCCACGTGCAAGGCAATCGGCATGGAACATTGCCACGAGCGTTTTGCCTTTCATGCGTTCAATCATAGACTCCACCATATTATCCATTTCATTGAATATCAATATTTCGTTACGCGTTGTCAGCCACAACTTAGTTCCTTCGCTGATGGTGGTAGGATAGAGGATGGCTTCATCTTTATGCCGGGTTACTACCCTGAGAATGTGCTGATTTCCGTATTCCGCTGCCAGTTCCGGCGAAAGTTGTTCGGCAAGAGCCCCGATCGGAATTGTATCTCCGCAGCCTGCCGTATCAGGTAATCCAAGTCGATGTATAAATTCCGACCAAGCGGGTTTGTTATCCAACTCTAAGATTCTGTATCCATCTGCTTTTGTTACTGTCATGGGTTCCCCAACGGCAACAAATCCATGCGTTGCCTGGGTATCTATCACTAAGCTTGGATCGGAAAAACCAACCATAAAGGCAGCGTGCTCAAAAACGGTGTTGTCAACGGCCTGATAGCTGATTGCTCCGTGCATATTGTCGGATGATGTTGCCCCGAAAATTGTAACATCTGACCCGAAAACAGATTCTATGGCTGCTATGCATTGGTCGTTTGCAATATCTATTCCTGAAGCCATGAAATAGATCATATTTACGCCGGCATCTTTTTTATAAAGGTCCTGAGCAATTTCAACACACTTTTCATAGGAATTATAGCCAAAAACTCCGTCGGCGTGGGAAACAGCGAATTCTTTTCCCCGAATTGCCATAATCGCAATATCTTTCATAGATTCGCTTACGCCTTCTCTGCCTACAATACCACAGCATGATGAGGCGACAATTTTTGCATTTGGCGCCAATTGTTTTATCTGGTCAGTCAGTTCCGGAAAATTGTGTCCTACAGAAGCGTGTAAAATTACCAAATCACAGCTACTGTATTTGTTGCCCATGGCAACTTCCATGCATTCGGTAATGCCTCTTCTGGCATTTACCATTCGTGTGCTGGCTGAAAAGAATTCTAACATTTTTTCCTTTTTAATTATTAATGTGTTCCCTGTTTTAAAATTGAAATTTTTGTAGTGCTTAAATAATGGTTCACGCTTGACACAAAATTCATTTCTCAATCGGACATTACTATAATTGATTCACTTCATTATAAATTATTAAATTTTAATATTTTATGAAGGTACTACATATCTATTTGCATATAAACGAGCTAATAGACCTGTTTATCATGTATTTTGAATATTGATAATCAGCTTAGGCTGTTAGCCTTAGGTAGTGAGAAATAAAAGCAGGCGCCTTTGTCTGGTTCAGATTTTGCCCATATCTTACCGCCGTGGCGAATAATTATTTTGCGCACATTTGCCAATCCAATGCCCGTTCCCTCATATCCTTTTGATGAGTGCAATCTTTGGAACACCCCAAAAAGGTTCTGCGCATATTTCATATCAAATCCAATTCCATTATCGCGTATGTAAAAAATTACGGCACTTTCAATTTCAAAACATCCGATATCAATAATGGCTAGGCTCCGCTCGCCTGAATATTTAACAGCATTGCTGATAAGGTTCATCCAAACCATCATTATAAGATTATAGTCCGCATTTACCGTTAATAATTCAGACACATTCCATGAAATGTTGTTTTTCTTTGACATCTCTACAATTTGGAGGCGGGCAGCTTCCACAACCTTTCCCATATCGAAGGCTGTTGCCTCGAGTTCTTTTCTGCTGTTTCTGGAAAAATCGAGCAGTCCATCGATTAATAACGACATCATTTTGGCGTTACGCATTATCGTATCAAGAAAGTGCTGTGCCTCCTCCGGCAGTTGTTCTTTATAATCGCTTGCCAGCATATCGGCAAATCCGTTAATGTGCCTTAGCGGAGCTTGGAGGTCATGAGACACCGAATATGAAAAAGATTCAAGTTCTTTATTTGCCTCATCAAGCTGGGCCGTTCTTTCCAACACTCTTTTTTCAAGATCTTCATTGAGTTTTAGTACATTTTCCTCGGCCAGTCTGCGGTCTTTATTCTCGGCAATAAGATCTTCGGTAAGGTTAAATGCAGCTTCTCTGCTCTCGTCCAGTTCTCTAATCAGAGCTTTAAGTTCATGTTCGGTCTTTTCTCTCTTTGCAAGCTCTGCCGAAAGTTCGCGGGTGCGTTCAGCTACCACAGTTTCCAAAAGTGCTTTCTCGGTTCTTACAACATCTTCCGACTGCTTCATGCGGGCCATTGATGAAACTTGGGCAACCAGCTCAGTACGGTCAATCGGTTTTGACAGGAAGGCCTCAGCGCCAAGGCTCAGAATCTTTACCCTGCTCAATGAGTCTGTTCTAAGTGCTGTCAGCACAATAACTGGAATACGCTTTAATTGGTCATCTTTTTTAATGACACTGCACACTTCGAACCCGTCCATCTCCGGCATAGACAAATCAAGCAGGATAACATCGGGCGATTCGGCCATGGCCATTTTAATTCCCTCTTTACCCGAAAGCGCTGTCTTAATGGAGAATACGCGCAAACTGGTCCCCTAGTTCCGCGTTAAGCTGACCCCCTTTTT
>JBAXND010000018.1 GCA_037133915.1 Bacteroidota bacterium | reverse complement strand
TTGCGGTTTGCAAAATAATATTCTGTATTTTTATCGGACAATAGTGATTAAAAATAAAATTATACACTGGCTATCTTGATAAATAAAAATTGCCCTCTCGAGGCAACGAATTAGTATTTACCCGCTAAGCCAAAATTAAGTTTCGGGCAAGTAGTTCGTTTTCAAAAAACTGAAATAATTACATTGTCAGGAAACTGCTATATATTTGCGGAATCAGGTAAAAAAATGAGTTCTGCAGGAACCTATGTATGTGAAAAAAAATGCCTCCTGCAGAAACTGATAAATATCACCTTTCAAACAACACTTATTATGACCAGACTCTTTCTTAGTATTATTTTCCTATTTGGTTCGTTGCACTCATTCGCACAAAAGCAGAATAATATTTGGTACTTCGGCGAAAAAGCCGGAATTGATTTTAATTCAGGAACGGCCGTTGCTTTGACTAATGACAGCATGGATTCCTTTGAAGGAACGGCGGTGATTTCAGATACATCAGGACAATTGCTTTTTTATACGAATGGTGGAAAGTTTCAGTACTGGTCCGGCATGTTTCACGGCGGTATCTGGAACAGAAATCATTGGCTGATGCCCAACGGTTCGCTTGACAGTGCCGGCGGGTGCAATAGTTCGGTACAATCATCACTCATTGTTCCCTGGCCGGAAAATCCAGGGTTGTTTTATGTGTTCACTACTGATTGTCAAGAAAACCAGATGATGGGAGGTTTCAGGTACTCAGTTGTGGATATGGCACTGGATGGCGGTCTGGGAGATGTAACAACTAAAGGTATAAAAATACTTGATTCGGTTGCGGAATCCATTTGTGGGATTAAACATACGAACAATACAGATTACTGGGTGATTATTCATAAACTGTATAACTCTTCATTTTACGCATACAGAATAACTCCGACAGGAATACAGGCGCCGGTGATTTCGGATATTGGAATGCCGGTTTCGGTAAACGGTGGCCAAATGATGTCAACAATTGACGGAACAAAAATCGGGTATTGCGTGACGTATAAAACGATGTTATTCGATTTCGATGCCTCAACCGGAATCTTGTCAGCATACAAAGATTTAAACAAAACATCCTGGGGCTGCGCGTTTTCATCGAATTGTCGTTATTTTTATACAACATCAAACGACCCGCCCGACAGTAAAATTTATCAGTTCGATTTGAATGCCGCCGATATTGCGGCAAGCGCCCGGGCAATTCATGATATTGCACACCCATATGCACCCATGCAACTTGGACCTGACGGCAAGATTTACCACGTCCAGAATAACGGGCCAAATCTGGCGCTGGACGTAATTAACTCGCCTAATACTCCTGACACTTTATGTGATTTCGTGGTCGGCGGATTTAATCTTGCCGGGCGAAAAAGTGTAGCAAGTATCCCCAATTTTATCAGTGGATTTTATGGACAGTGCTTTTCCGAAAGCGATGTGCATCCAATTAAAAATAATGCAATCGAAGCAATCACCATTTCCCCGAATCCGTTCAGTAACTCAGCGACCATAAAATTCAGTAATCCCGAAAATAACATTACACGAATTGCCATCTATAATGTATTGGGCGTAATGATTGATGCCATTGAAAATATTACCTCAGACAATGTTGTTATTGAAAGAAAAAAACTTGTGCCGGGATTGTATTATTTTCAGATTATTGAAAAAAACAACATCCGCGGAAGCGGAAAATTCATCATCGAATAGAGTGGTCATTATTCAATACCATTAAGTTAGACATGTTGCCGAGAAGAGTTGCCTGCAATACATCGCGCTGTTTTAAGGTCACGGCGCCCTTATAATTCCGAAGTTCCTAAAAAGTTGTAGCTTTGCAGCAAAAGCAGTGTAAAGGCGTGAAAATTTCAGCATCAATATATTCAAGTAAAGACAAAACCCTCGAAAATCTCATACGCGAACTGGACGACCACCGCGTTGATTACTTTCATATTGACTGTAACAACGACCTGAATGTTTTTGAAGATATCCGAAGTATTCGCAATATCAGCAAAACGCCTATTGACCTGCATCTTATCACAGCTGAGCCCGAACTATTCTACGATAAAATAGTAGAATTAGGCATTGAAAAAGTGACACTTCAGTTCGAAAATCTCATCCCGGGATTCATCCCGCCTGTACACCTTAATACTCATTTGGGTTTAGCAATCACATCAGAAACGCCGGTCAGCATATTTGAGCAGTACAGCCGCTGTTTTTCGTTTATACTTTTCATGACCACTACGCCGGGAGTGAGCGGTGGCCGTTTCGATAAGCAAAACTTCAGGAAAATAAGGCAGTTCAGAGCCGACTTCCCCGACAAAGACATTCATGTTGACGGCGGTATCAACGAAGAATTATCGTTCATCCTTAGAAATATGGGGGTTAATGTTGCCGTTATCGGCTCCTACCTTTTTAAAGGTGATTTCATTGGCTCCGCCCTGCTGCGTCTGCAAAGCAACGATATAGAATCGCATTACTGCATACGCGATTTCATGCTCGAAGGTGACGAAATTCCCGTTATCACGGCAAACGGTAATTTTAATTTTCTGGATGTGCTGACTAAGATTGAAGCATACCGCATGGGATTTACCAATGTGGTTGATGAAATGGGATTCATGCTCGGCATTATTTCCAATGCCGATGTGCGTAAAGCACTTATCCGGCATTACGGCGACCTGAACAATATACAGGCGTCATCGCTGATTAACCGCTCCCCTGCCCTCGTCTGTGAAGACAACACAGTAACCGAAGTACTTGAATATATTAATAAGCTGAACTTCCCCGTGCTATTTCTGCCCGTTGTAGATAAAAATAATAAAATCACCGGAACCATAAAATTCAACAACCTGATTAAAGGCGAATCATGATATTGCACCTGAAAAATACAACCGATAAGAAAACCGCGGATACTATGGCGGCATTTTACGAAGCCGTTACCCTCGCTTCAGAAGGTCGCACCCTACTCGTTACACCTTCGCGCTTTAAGACCATAGATGAAAAACATACGGCGTTTGTTGAAGCCATTTTTGTGACGGAAACCGACATGCAGCTCTCATCGCGCAGCTATAGGTCAGAAACACGCACTGTGAAAGTTGGCAATCTCAACACAGGAGGCAGCACGGGCAATACGCTTATAGCCATTGGTCCATGCTCGGTTGAATCGGAAGAACAATTGGAAGTGACAGCGCAGCTCATCAAAAAACTTGGATTGAACACCCTGCGTGCCGGAGCCTACAAGCCGCGTACTTCGCCCTATACCTTTCAGGGAATGGGCATCGAAGGACTGAAATTACTTGCAGGTATACGCGAGAAGTACGGCCTGGCAATCATTACCGAAGTACGCGACTCTACCCATGCAGATGCGGTTATAGAATACGCCGACATGATACAGGTTGGCGCAAAATCCATGTACGACCACGGTATTTTACGCAAATGCGGTAAAACGAATAAACCTATTTTACTTAAACGGGGTTTCGGAAGCACGCTGCAGGAATTTGTGCAGGCGGCAGAATTCATCCTTTCAGGAGGCAATGAAAACGTAATCCTGTGCGAACGCGGCATTCGCACCTTCGAAACCAAAACTCGATTCACGTTAGATCTTTGTGGCGCCGCTTATCTGAAAGAATATACAAACCTTCCTGTTGTACTCGACCCCAGCCATGCCATGGGCTATGCTTATGGCGTGCCCGATCTTGCCTGCGCTTGCATGGCGATGGATGTTGACGGTTTGCTGATTGAGGTACATCCCAACCCTTCAGTAGCACTTTCAGACGCATCGCAACAACTCACTCATGAGCAGTTCACAAAACTCTTTGAACGGCTGAATGCCATTGCCACGGCCTTAAACAAGACTATAATATGATTCCTGCAGGAAAAAATATCCGCATACTGCGAAAACGCCTGAAAATAGATCTTCAGGAACTTGCACGTCGCGCCGGTATTGGCGAAGGCATCATCGTACAGATTGAAAATAATATTCTGATGCCCGACTGTGAGCAGATAGTAAAATTGGCTGCGGCACTTGATTATCCTGTCGGAAGAATACTGACCGAAGACCTTGAAAAGTCAGGAGAACTTCTTTCGGGATTTGATTTTAAAATGCTTGCTCTGGATATTGATGGCGTGCTGACCGACGGCGGCATGTTCGTTACCCAAACCGGCGATGAGTTTAAAAAATTCAATGCCAAGGACGGGCTTGCGATAAAAACACTTACCGCATCTGGAATTCCTGTAGCATTTATCAGCTCGGGAATCAACGGAAAAATAATCGAAAGCCGTGCTGCCCTGCTTGGAGTTCAGAAGGTGTATGTAGGAACCTGGAAAAAATTGGAAGTGCTTCAAAAATGGTGTTCTGAGATGAACATCCATCTGGAAAATGTGGCATATATCGGCGATGATATCAATGACCTTACGGTGATTCAAAACGTAGGACTCAGTGCCTGCCCATCCGACGCCGTGCCTGCTGTAAAAGCCGCTGTCAGCCTGATACTCAGCACCAAAGGCGGCAAGGGCTGTGTGCGCGAATTCATTGACACCTACATTGCCGAGACGAAGTAGCGGCGCATCTTCCTTTTAATCAACTTATTAACATCCGGATGTGTTTAAAAGCAGGTCCGGATGCTTGTTTTTAAGAAAATAATTTTTACATTTGTACATTATGGGACTAATTTCCACCGTTTTGATTTGAGGTGGACTGACTGAAATTTTACTAATGAAGCATCTGAAGAAAATATTTTTTCTCCTTGTTCCGGCTGTTTTACTGCCGCTGAGTTCAGTGTTCTCAGCACCGCAGGATACAGTTACAGATAAAGAAAAAGCGTTTTTAAAAGACAATCCTATTGCTGCTCAGCTCGACAGTCTTGCAACGCTAAAATTCTTTACCAACACGGCGTTTACCACTGATATCTCCAAACTCAACAAGTACAATTTCCCTGCGGATTCCGTGCCTGTTTATCCCGATTCAGTGTATCGTGCCAGAATAAAGGAGATGTCGGCAAGTACGCCCTTCGAATTTATTTACAACGACCAGGTTCGGGCATTCATTGACCTGTACACGGTTAAACGGCGCAAACTGCTTTCGAGAATGTTGGGTATGGCGCAAATCTATTTCCCGATATTCGAAGAACAGCTTGAGATCAATGATGTTCCGATGGAGCTCAAATACCTCCCCATTATTGAATCGGCGCTGAATCCAATCGCACGCTCAAGGGTGGGCGCAAGCGGACTGTGGCAGTTTATGCTGGGAACAGGAAAACTTTATAACCTCGGGGTTACATCTTATGTTGACGACCGTTTCGACCCGTATAAATCAACCGTCGCCGCATCACGCCATCTTGCAGATCTTTATAATATCTATCACGACTGGGCATTGGTACTGGCAGCATACAACGCCGGTGCAGGATGCGTAAACAGAGCTATACGCAATGCAGGGCTCGACTCAAATGCATTGGTGAGCTATTGGCGTATAAAAGATTTTCTGCCTCGTGAAACGCAGAATTATGTGCCCGCCTTTATTGCCGTTTGTTATGCCATGACTTACGCCACAGAGCATAATATTTATCCTACACCACCTTCTGTAATGCATTGTGATATTGATACTGTTGTTATCCGCGAATCAATTTCATTTGGTCAGATATCAGCATTTCTCTGTTTGCCTTTAGAAACGGTACAGTTTTTAAATCCGGCATATAAAAAAGGTGTCATTCCTGCAACAATTGAAAATCCTTATGTTCTAAGACTTCCGAGATCATACATGGCCGACTTTATCAACAACGAAAAAGGCATCGCAGCATACAGGTCTAAAGAAGAACTTGCCGTTTTGAATGCAAAAACCGCCGCCGCACAACCAAAGCCAAAAACAACGGCTAAAACAACGTCTCCGGCTGCTAATAAATCAACCACTCCGGCGGCCAATAAAACAACGACCACAGACAATAAAACTACCACAGCAGACAATAACACACCGGTTGTCGAAAAGAAAACAACCACTACTTCACCAACGTCCAAGTTTGTATATCATACCGTGCAGCGTGGTGACAGCCTGTGGAGCATCGCAAGCAAATATCCGGGTGTCTCCATTGACGATATTAAAAAGCTGAATAACCTGGGCAGTCACTACGTAATACAGCCCGGACAAAAACTCAAGATTATGCCAAAGGGTTAATCTTTACGAAATTATCACGCAATTATAAAAGGAAAAGGCTGTCTCAAAAGGACAGCCTCTTTTTTGTACTCAATACTTTCTACTGAATACTAACTACTTGAGAAGTACCCGAGGCCGGGATCGAACCGGCACGAGTGTAACCTCACTGGTTTTTGAGACCAGCGCGTCTACCAATTCCGCCACTCGGGCAAAGAACAATTTTTATTCAGGGTGCAAATGTAGCGAATTGTTTCCAACTGACTAACATCTCACTGTTCCAAAATTGTTCATTATTAATTATTCATTGTACATTACTAATTTATCTCCCACGTATCGCCGCTTTGCAGCAGGTCGTCCACACATTTTATCTTTTCTGTTTTCTTGGCGTAGGTAATCTGCTCTTCAACCATATCGTCGTATGTGGGGAACATTGCCGAGCGGATAACGCCCAAAGCCACCGGGAAATGAGGCGGCTGCATCTTTGCAACCATCAGGTGAATACCGGGATCCTGCAAATAAGGGTCGTGAACAAGAATATCTTTTTCAGTGATGCCGTTCTCGCCCAGTTTCACTACTTCAAGCCCTGCAACACCCAGTTTAATGCCTTTGTCCTTATCCTTGCCAAAAAGCATCGGCTCTCCGTTGATAAGGTGCAGCTGATGGTCGTCACGAAGATCTTTTGAAGTAATTATATCGTGGGTTTTATCAGCAAAAATAACACAGTTCTGAAGAATTTCTATCACGGAAGTGCCATCATGTTTGGCTGCTTCCATCATAACCGCATTCATCACTTTAGGATTAGTGTCAACAGCCCGTGCAAAAAACGTTCCCTGAGCACCCAAAACCAGCTCTCCGCAATTGAATGGATGTTCAATGGTTCCCTGAGGCGATGTCTTCGTAACGGTTCCCATGGGAGTGGTTGGAGAATACTGTCCCTTGGTAAGACCGTATATCTGGTTATTGAACAGCAAAATATTCAAGTCAACATTACGACGGATAATATGAATAAAATGATTTCCTCCGATAGCCATGGAATCGCCGTCGCCGGTAGCTACCCAGACACTTAAATGCGGGTTGGCTATTTTCACACCGGTAGCAATCGGATTCGCCCGTCCATGAATACCGTGAATACCGTAAGTATTTACGTAGTAGGGAAATCGCGATGAACAGCCAATTCCGGATACTACGCAGAAATTCTCTTTACGATAGCCTATCTTGGGAAACACATTGGCAATGGATGAAAGTATGGCGTGAGCACCGCATCCGGGGCACCATTTCACCATCTGGTCGCTGACAAAATCTTCTTTCGTCAGCGGAGTCCTTGAGCGTTCAACAGTTAAATTCTCGGCCATGGTTATTTCTCCTTTAAAATTTCAGTGTAATTATCAATTAATTCATTCACCATAAAAGGCAAGCCCTGTACTTTGTTGAACTGTTCGTAACGGAATTGCGGGAAGCAAATTTTCAGGTACTGAACAAACTGCCCTGCATTCAATTCACATACGACAATCTTTTTATAGGAACTCAGAATCTTCTCCGTATTTTTTGGCAGAGGCATGATGTAATTAAAATGCGCGTGACTAACACTTAATCCCTTTGCCTGTGCATCAAGTACCGATGACAGTACCGCACCGTATGTTCCACCCCAGCTTATTACCAACAAGTCGCCTTCTGGAGGCCCGCTTACTGTTTGCTCAGCAATGAAATCTGCCACTTTCTGAACTTTATTCCAACGATAATCGGTCATTATCTGATGATTCATCGGGTCAGTGGAAACATTTCCGATAACATCTTCTTTCTCCAAACCTCCGACCCTGTGCCTAAGGCCTTCGGTGCCGGGGATTGCCCACTTGCGAACTAATGTTTCCGGGTCTCTGGCATATGGCTTATAATCAGGGTCATTAGCTTTGGCAATAGGAGGTGTGATGGAAGGCAAATCTTTTACTTTCGGTATCCGGAACAATTCTGAACCCATGCCCAGATAGCCATCGGTAAGCAGAATTACAGGCGTCATATGCTCCATCGATAATTTTGCCGCTTCATACGCGTAATAAAAACAATTCGAAGGTGTTGATGCTGCCATAACGATAACCGGACACTCGCCGTTGCGGCCATACAGTGCCTGCATTAAATCGCTTTGTTCCGATTTTGTAGGAAGTCCGGTTGAAGGTCCGCCACGCTGAACATTGACAATAACCAACGGAAGTTCCGTCATCACAGCAAGACCAATGGCTTCGCTTTTCAGCGACAGTCCGGGACCTGAAGTGGTGGTTAACGCCATAGCTCCGGTGTATGAGGCTCCTATCGCAGAACAAATACCTGCAATTTCATCCTCCGCCTGAAATACTTTTGCACCAAGCGATTTATGCTTCGCCAGCTCCATCATGATTTCAGTAGCGGGAGTGATGGGATATGAGCCTAAAAATAATGGTCTGCCCGAGCGTTCGGCTGCGGCAAGAAATCCCCATGCCGTGGCAATATTTCCGGTAATATTTCTATACGTTCCTTTTTCAAGTTTTGCAGCAGGAGTCTCTATTGTAGAAGCAAGCGCTTCAATAGTTTCAGCATAGCTGTAACCCGCTTTCAAAACCGTTTTATTTGCTTCTATAAATTGTGGTTTTTTCTTGAATTTTTTCTCAAAAGAAGCAAATGTTTTTTCCATATCCCAGCCAAACATGAAGTACATGATGCCGAGCGCAAACATGTTCTTTGTTTTATCCGCTGATTTAGTATCCATTTTTAATTCCGCCAATGCGCCTTTGGTCATTGAGGTTATCGGGGCTTTTATCAGGTTGTAGCTGCTGATGCTTGGCTCGTCAAAAGGGCTGACTTTATAGCCTGCTTTTTCAATTGATTTAGCTTCGAAAGCGTCGGTATCAACAATGATTGTGGCGCCTTTTTTCGCCCATTTCAAATTTGCTTTGAGCGATGCGGGATTCATCGCAACCAGCACATCGCACATATCTCCGGAAGAATAAACCCTCTTACCGAAGTGAACCTGGAAACCTGAAACCCCTGCAACTGTATTATGCGGAGCCCTGATTTCTGCAGGATAGTCGGGGAACGTTGCGAGATCTTTCCCTTCAAGGGCGGCAGTATCTGAGAAAAGTGTTCCTGTAAGCTGCATCCCGTCGCCGGAATCGCCAACAAACTTGACAACAATGTCTTCTTTCTGAACAACATTATTCTTTTTAGCCATAGAGATTTTTTGTTTGTTAATCCGGGAACAAAATTACAGGTTTTATCATTCGAACCCCGAAAAATATAGGATATTTTTTATATCGGTATAAAATGAAAAAGGCGGCAAACTTATTGATTTGCCGCCTTTTAACAAAAATTTAGATTTTAGTTATCCCACCATACTTTGGTACTGATGTTTACATCAGGGCAATTGTCGCCATTGTATAAGCGTTCTGAGGTTGGATAAGGGTAACGTTTGGGGATAAATGATATCACACCATTCGTTGCAGGCACGAGTACCGGGTACCCGGTTCTGCGATAATCATTATAAACCTCAATCTGGTAGCATAATGCAAAATATTTCTGTGTGATAATTTTCTCGAGCGTGATGGATGCACCTGTTTCACTACCATAAGCGGCAATGTACGCCGGATCGGTCAGCCCGAATTTAGATAGAGATGCGGCAACAGCTTCATTATGTGCTATTGCAGCTCCGGGAGCATCACCCGTCTGTAATTTTGCTTCTGCCTCAATGAATTTCAGCTCTACATAAGAAATGAGAGGGACAGGAGAATTGTCTGATGCATAATACGGGCCCCATAATGAAGCCCCTTCGCCCTGACCTGCATGTGAGCCTACTGCACCGCCGGTAGTATCAACAAACAGCGGAAGTCTTGGATCGGCATGTGCAATCATAGAATCCACCAGATAGGCGCCTACTACAATGTCGCCCGGTCTTTGGTCTGAGAACTGGAACATCGGGTTTTGCTCATTGTATGCAGTGCCAAAAGGAACCGACATGTCATCTGAGTTTCCTGTAAAACCATTTGCAAGAGCCGTTAATGCGTCGGTGTAGGCGGCAGAACCGTTACGTTTTGCCAGATGAATCGCAAAGCGGGCTTTCAGGCTATATGCAGCCATTGTCCACATGGAAGGATCGCCCCCATAAATAAAGTCTTCACCACCGGGCCAGTAAAGGTTTGCCGAAGATGGCTGACCTAGATCTGCAATCGCTCCGTCCAGCAGCGTGTTTATTGCCGCATAGACTTCTGCCTGTGAATCATACGCAGGAGTAAGATCGGCGTCGCCCTGAAACGCTTTTGAGTAAGGCACATCATTCCACAAATCCGTCATAACGCCAATAGAATAGGCCATCAGCACTTTGCCTATACCACCGTACCAGGGAGCTTTCTTTTCTTCGGCTTTTTTAATGATGTCGGCCATGTCTTTCATACAACCGGCGTACATCGCCCATTTCCAGGCGTTGTCCACGTCGCTCTGCGTAATCACGTATCGATCATACGCAAGAGGCTGGTTTGCACCACCGGCCATCTGCTGCATCCATTCGGATGCGGCATATTTAACATCTCCGCCCACGGCATAGCCTAAGCCAGTCTGTGCCGAAGGCAACAAGAGCGCCATCGTCACATCAGTAGGTTTACTAGGATCCTTGTTGATTGCAGGATCTATCCACTTTTTACAGGATGTCACAAGTAGTGTCAATAAAATCATGACTCCTATTACTTTTATCTTTTTCATATCGTGTCTGTTTTACGGTTTAACAATTTTTCTTAGATATTAACTTTCAGGCCAAAGGTGTAAGTCTTGGTATTGGGCATATTGAAATAATCAATACCTTGAGCATTGTCGGCCCCGTAAAGGTTGGTTTCCGGATCGATACCGGTGTAAGGAGTCCAGAGTAACAGGTTCCGTCCGGTGAAATAAACATCCATGCCTTTAATAAAGCATTTACGGAACCATTTTGAATTCAGATTATATGAAAGGCTCACTTCCCGTAGACGAACCCAATTGGCTTTTTCAACAAACTGTCCTGATGGTCCTCCAAAGCCTCCACCAAGGCCATTATACCAGCTCTGGTCTTTGGCCACTTGCAGTCCGTTTGTTGCAAAACCGTTGTTGCTTACAAGATTTCCATCTGAATCCAGATGTCCGAGTACGCCGTCAAATACGTAATCTTTGGTTTCACGGTCTTCAGTATCCTTATGTGTTCCGAGCGCATACATAATCCCTTTAGTACCATTCCACATCATACCACCTTTTTTGATATCAAGCAAAAATGATAATGATACACCAGAATAGGTAACGGTATTAGTGATACCCATGGTCCAGTCTGGCATTACCGTTCCGAGGAAATCTTCTTTGTCGCTCATAATGGGATATCCATAATTGGGATCTGTAGGATCATCATTGATAACAACGTTTCCATTGCCGTCTTTTACCCATGTAGTTCCGAAAATTGAACCATAGGGTTTACCAACTACTGCGCGAATCTCGGCACCTGTAAAACCACCCAGACCAACATTTTCAACTCCATCGGCAAGTTTTACAACCTCATTCTTGTTTTTGGTGAAATTCACAACAATGGTCCAGTCAAATTTCTTTGTCTTAACCGGAACGATGGTTCCCATAATCTCCACACCCGTATTCTTCATTTCTCCTGCATTCATCAGTTTATCAGTATAACCAGAAGAACCGGCTAGAGGCACCCAGAGGATTAGATCTGTGTTATGATTGTTATACCAGGTAAAGTCAAGACCAATCCTGTTGTTCAGGAACCTTAAGTCGCAACCCAGCTCCAGAGACTTCATTTTCTCCGGCTTCAGTCCGGTGTTGCCCAGTCCGTTGTCGTCCATATATCCGGTATATCCTGCAAAAGGAAAAGAAATACCACTTGTCCATCCATCGCCATATGCTGTTGGTGCGAAATAGTTGTACGTGCCATAGATTGACGCATCGTTTGCAATAACGGCGTATGAAACACGAAGTTTACCGAATGGAAGCACTTTGTTTTCTTTGAGCCCTCCAATTTCAGTGAACACAAAACCAAGACTTGCAGAGGGGAAGAAGAATGAATTCTTATCTGCAGGAAGCGTGGTTGACCACTCGTTTCTTCCGGTTACATTCAGGAAGAGCAGGCTTTGGTATGAAATGCCCAAATCAGCATAAATAGCAGAGGTCCTTTTCTTATCCTGGCGTTCACGTGAAATTATCGAAGACGCATTGGATAACTGGTAGAATTCGGGCTGTGCAAGCTGGTTTCCTTCAACATAAACCTGCTGATGATACGATTGGAAAAGGTTTTGTCCGATGGTTGCATCCACTTTTATGTCTTTAGTAATGTCTTGTTTAACCGTTGCGATAAGGTCGCTGTTGATATCACGGTTAAAATGCTGGTCTTCGAAAACCTGGCCGGCTGAATACTGCGAGGAATTAATGGCATAATATGCTTTCCGCCTGTCCGAATAAAAGTCATTGCCAAGACGATATGTTATATTGAGCCATTTAACAGGAAGATATGTAATCTGGAAGTTCCCCAGCATACGGTTCACATCATCTTTAAATTTATTCATATTCACAGTCCAGTAAGGATTGTCATAGATGCCATAACCCCTGAAGCTGCGTTGCTGTCCGTCGGGGAACATATACGCGTCTTTTGTACCAACTGGATCATCATAGCCATTAGCGTTGTCAAACGTGGCCGGTGTCCTCAGCAAACCAAGCATAACACCCGACAGGTTTGATCCCTGCTGCAGCCTGTTACCGCCGGATTTAATATAATTCACACTTCCAGATGTCACAAATTTTGAAGAAAGCTTGGTCTCTCCGGCAATTTTAACAGTCGTCCTGTCAAAAGTGTTGTTCGGAACAATCCCGTCCGAATGATTGTTTGAAAGCGACAGATAATATGTGGCGCCCGGATTTCCGCCTGAAATATTCAGTGCGTTGTTGTAAGTATAACCCGTTTTGAAAAAATTATTGAGGTTATCGTATGTTTTAACTTCCTTACCATTGGCTGTCGGGTCATTTTTACTGACTATCAGGCCGTTTTTATCCCAGTTATAATAACCGAGACCATAGGGATCCTGCGCCGCAGAAAGCGGTCCGTCGGAATACGAACACGTGTCGAGGCGTGGTCCCCATGAATTACGGTTCGCCGTTTCCGGACCCTTCCATTTTCCATTTATACCTTGCCCCCATTTATTCTGCATTTCAGGCAGCTTGTTAACTTTATCAATGGAAATCGATGTTGAAAAACTAACAGCATAGTTGTTTCCTGTTTTTGCCGTTTCGCCTTTTTTAGTGGTAATTATCACAACGCCATTTGCTGCCCGAAGTCCATACAGAGCCGTTGCAGCACCGCCTTTCAGAACAGTTACTGAAGCAATATCGTCGGGATTGATGTCTATGCCACGATTCGAGTATGCGACTCCTTCGGTAAGATTATTACTTCCGGCATCGGGATTGCCCGAATAATACTGCGAATTATCAATAGGAACGCCGTCAACAACCACTAATGGCTGGTTATCTCCACCGAGTGATTGGGCGCCACGAATAGTGAAATAGGTGGCACCGCCTGCAGCACCTGAACCGCTGGTAACATTAACACCGGCCACTTTTCCATTGAGGTCGTTGAACACATTGGTATTATTCGATTTCTCGAGCTGGTCTGAACCCACCGACTGCACCGAATAACCAAGTGCCTTGGTCTCGCGCGAGATGCCTATTGCAGTCACAACAACACCTTCAATGTTCATCACGTCGCTTTCAAGAATTACATCATACGAGTTTGCTTCTGAGGTAGCAACCTCCTGCGTTTTCATTCCAACAAAAGAAAACACGAGTGTTGTTGTCTTTACAGGAATAGTGAGGGTGTACTTTCCGTTAATGTCGGTAACCGTTCCTATGGTGGTTCCTTTTACCATTACGGTTACTCCCGGCAGCGTGGTTCCATCCTCCTTGCTGGTAACTTTACCGGAAATCGTTTTTTGCTGTGCAAGCACTAGCTGTAAACCTGCGAATAGCAAGATTACAATCATCAGAGTAAATTTTCTCATACGATTTGATTTTGGTTAGGGATATGATTTGTTTAGGGAAAATTCTCATTCCACCGTAAACTTACATCAATTTTAAAGCGAAGTCAATACCTATTTTTACAACAATGGAATATACACAAGGTATCGCATTAAGAATCATATCGTTTAAATGTTATCAACAAAGAATAATAAGTAAATGCTTTACACATCGCTTTGATAACAATACTTAGGGAATACACGATGAATCCATTTGCAATAATTGCAATGGCTCAAAAATAAACCGGGAAACAGAGTTACACGTTAAAACGCCTGACGTTCAAAGATTAATTGAAGTTGTTACAACTTCGTAAATTTCAGTCTGCTTGTTTTGTAACCTTCAGTAACATTAATGAAATAAACGCCTGACGCCAATCCTGAGGTATTGATACGCCCTCCGTTTACCATGGTGTTTTGCGATACACAACGACCTGCCAGATCAAAAACCGCAATATTTTTAGCAAGACCATTACTTATAAAACTCACATCCATATAATCTTTACAAGGGTTGGGGAAACAATTAAATGCAACAGCGTTCTCTGCCAAATCACCCGTAGACATGACAACACTTCCCGGACCGTTCAGCACCCAGTTCTCAGGATCAACTGTAATGCCGGTAATGTGTTTTTTGCATGGAATTTTATAATCGTCAATATTGGTGGTTTGCCTCACAAAAATGTTTGTATCGCCCCCGGCAAATGTAAACCGGTATTGCATCAGCATTTTGAAAAGCGGAGTCGTGGATGAGGTAGTTTGAGTGGATGTCATATAAACGGTATCGTTAGACTGAGTCCAGAAAATATCAAAAATGGGATAACCTTCACCAAAATACCACTGATTAAAAAAATCATCGAAATTCATACCTGACGTATTCTCTACAACACCCTTAAAATCAAGACCGGTTGCCACACTGTCGCCATATTGGCTGATGTAATTTTTCAGAATATCAAAGAAAACCGAATCATCCTGAAGTTCAAAACGCAGCGTATGAATAATCGCTGAGCCCTTGTCATACGTAAGTCGTCCGTCAAAAATTCTGTTTTCGTCACCCGTTTCAGCAGGTGGTACATAAACACTTCCGCCCGACTGGCTCATTACGTTGTTGTGTACATCAAGCATATGCGACTGCGCCTCGCTGTAGCTTACCATATACTGCGCGGCCAAATACTCGGCATACGAAGCAAAACCTTCATTCACCCAGATATCACTCCATGTTTCACAGGTAACTTTATCGCCGAACCACTGATGCGAAAGCTCATGGCAGGTCAAGTAAAAACTAAAACTACTTTGTGTGGTCATGGTTTGGTGCTCCATACCTCCGCCCATGGGTGCCAGGCAATGCCCGTATTTTTCATTCGTAAATGGGTACATTCCAAACAGCTCAGAATATAATTCCAGAAAGCGGGCCGTCGTGTCTATTTCATGTTTGAAGTATGCCAGCGTAGCCGGATTATTATAAATGTAATTCTGGATAAGAACTGAATCTGTCATGCCTGCCGGATGCGCGTAGATGCTGTAATCAACGTACTGTGCAACCGCACCTGAAATCAGATAATAATCAATCGGATATTTTGTTTTCCATTCGTACCTCGATTTACTGCCACCCATATTCGTAATACCAGTCAGAATGCCTTCTGAGCCTGCCTTGTTGGTATTCGCTGTGGTAATAAAAATCCATGCCGAATCTGCTTTATCTGTAAGCGATTGTTTACACGGCCACCACTGATACGCATTGAAAGGTTCTGATAATGTCCAGGTAACCTGATTCCCCCATGAGGGTGAAAAATCATTGGAAATACCGGAGAAAAAATTTCCGCCTACCTGCGGATCGCCATGATACCAAACCTTCATCGATACCGTTGTTCCGCTCATAACGGGGGCTGGAAGCAGAATTAAAATGAAATCATTATTGTGCAGAAAAGGGCGCTGAATGCCGTTCACAAAAACCGAATCAACACTCAAGGAGGCTATCAGTTCAAGCTGCAACGTATCCAGCTGCGCAGCTGTAACCACAGCTACCGTAGTTGCATTACCCGAAACGTAGGTGTCGGTACGCTCCATGTCTATGTCAAGAAAATAAAATTTCACATCATACTTATCCATCAATCCGCCCTGCCTGAGTTCAAGGTTCTGATGTTTACTAAATGAGGCCGACCTGTTGCATTTACCGTCAAGAGATGCATTTGGATTTTTCTGGCAAAAGCTTACCATGGCAAGCAGACAAAAACTGAAACAAATAAGTGACTTTTTCATGATTTATTTTATTAAGACATAATGAAAGATGGCGCAAGGGTATTTCGTACCTTTGCAGTATGGCAAACTTAGCAGTTTTTTTGACGTGTCGCCCATTATTGAACCGATTATTTCACGCATAAAACCGGGTTGCTAAAAAACTTTTGTTGAAAAATGCCGTAAACCATTGTGGAAAGCAGGTAATTTTTTACTCATTTTTGCGTTTTTACTCTCAGGTATTCTAATAAATGAACGATAACTATAACATTCTTATCAGCAAACTGGATGAATTCATCCGGAAATACTACCGAAATCAGCTTGTCAGAGGAGTATTGTACACGCTTTCCACACTGCTGCTGTTTTTTATCGCCGTCACAACGCTCGAATATTTTGCATGGTTTGGCACGATTGTAAGAGCAGTGATTTTCTGGCTCTACGTTTCTGTAACTGCAATAATTCTTGGGAAACTAATCGTAATTCCACTGCTTAAACTTTTCCGGATTGGGAAAACAATCTCGCACGAGCAGGCATCAGAGATTATCGGAAAATATTTTACAGAAGTTAAAGACAGCCTGCTCAATACACTTCAATTAAAAAAATTATCCGGCGAAAACCCTGACGGTGCCGCATTGATTGAAGCAGCCATCAATCAAAAGATTATTCTTATTAAGCCGGTTCCTTTTACAACGGCGATAAAAATTTCGCAAAATAAAAAATACCTTCGTTTTGCTCTGCCGCCAATGCTCATCATACTCGTGTTATTGATAGCTTCCCCCGGCCTCATTACAGGACCTTCAGGAAGATTGTTACGGTACAACACTTTTTTTGAAAAGCCCGCTCCTTTCCAGTTCGTGCTGCTAAACAACAAACTCGAGGCTATCCAGCAAAACGATTACAGGCTTGATCTTAAACTTACCGGCGACAATATTCCTGAAAATATTTTCATTGAACTAAATGGGAACGAATACCGCCTCGACAAGGAAAATACCGTGCTTTTCCACTATACGCTGAAAAATCTTCAGAAAGATGTTCGGTTCCGGTTCAGCGCCGATGGATTTAAATCAAAAGAATACACTCTCAGAGTTATCCCGCGCCCAATGGTGCTAAACTTTGAAGTGGAACTGAAATACCCGAAGTATCTTAATAAAAAAGATGAAACCCTTGAAAATTCAGGCGATTTGGTGGTTCCTTACGGCACCGTAATTAACTGGAATTTAAAAACGAAAGATACCAAAAAAATCACCTTCCGTTTCCGGGATAAAATAGTAAACCTCGATCCCAAATCTCCTGATTATTTTAATTTTTCGCAGGCCTTATATCTTTCTCAAATATATTCCATTTCCACCTTCAACCAGTTTTTCAAAAACCCTGATTCACTGCAATATACAATAAATGTTGTGCCTGATGAATATCCGTCTATAAACGCCGATGAATTCCGTGATTCGGTGTATCTGCAGCACTTGTATTTTAAAGGAATGATAAAAGACGATTATGGTTTTTCACGTCTGAATTTCAAGTATAAAATAAATCGTGGCGATAAAGAAACAAATCCCGATAAAGCCGAAGAATTCCTTACTGTACCCATTAATCCGGGAATGAACCGTCAGGAATTCTACTATTACTTTGACCTGTCAACTCTTTCAGTACAACCCGGTGAAGAAGTAGAATATTATTTTGAAGTGTGGGACAACGACGGCGTGAATGGTCCAAAAGCTTCGCGTTCACAAAAAATGACTTTCAAGGCGCCTACACAGGACGAAATTGAAAAAGAAACCGAAAAAACCAACGACCAGATAAAAGACGAGTTGCAGCAAACCATCAAAGAAACCGAACTGCTCCAAAAACAAATCGACGATCTTGACAAAAAATTGCTGGAAAAGAAAAGTCTTGAATGGCAGGAAAAGAAACAGATACAAGACCTTCTTGACCGTCAGCAGCAACTGCAGAACAGGGTAGAGGATCTGAAAAAAATGAATCAGCAGAATAACATCAAAGAACAGCAATTCAACCAGAGCGATCCCGAGCTTCAGCAAAAACAACAGGAGCTCGAAAAACTGTTCAATGAAGTTATGACCGACGAAATGAAGGACCTCTTCAAACAGCTTCAGGACATGATGGATAAGCTGGATAAAAACAAGGTGAATGATGTACTGGACAAGATGAAAATGTCTTCAGAAGACATGAAAAAAGAGCTTGACCGCAACCTTGAATTGTTCAAACAACTGGAATTCGATAAAAAGCTTTCTGAAACTATTGATAAACTGAATAAACTCTCAGAGGAACAGAAAAACCTGTCGGAACAGACCAAAGACGAGAAAAATAACAAAGAAGACCTGCAGAAAAAACAGGATGACCTGAATAAAAAGTTTGACGACATCAAAAAAGATCTGGAAGACCTGCAGAAAAAGAACAGCGAACTGGAAGAACCCAAAACACTTAAAAATACCGAGGATAAACAAAATTCTATTCAGGACGATTTGAATAAATCACAGAATAGCCTCGATAAAAACAAACGCAAAAGCGCCTCGGAATCGCAACAAAATGCAGCAGACAAGGAAAAACAACTTGCCGACGAAATGCAGCAGGAGCAGGAGGCAAGTCAGGGAGAGGAGCAGTCAGAAGACATTAATGCGCTGCGTACTATTTTGCAGAATCTCGTCAAAGTCTCCTTCAGACAGGAAGACCTGATTGGCCGCATCAAAGGAATCAACGTAAACGACCCCAAATACGTTGACATCATGGACAAGCAAAAAAATCTGGAAAATGACTTACAGATGATTGAAGATTCACTTTTCGCACTCAGTAAGAGGCAAACAATGATTAAGCCATTTATCAACAAAGAAATAAATTTGATAAACGATAATGTTGATAAAGCCCTCGCGGCACTGCAGGCGCGTAACACAGGAGCTGCAGCCGGCTCCCAGCAGTATGTGATGACCTCCGTGAACAATCTTGCACTGCTTTTGGCGGAAGCGCTTCAGCAAATGCAGCAGCAACAGCAACAACAGCAAGCAAAAAGCAAACCCGGGAAAGGAGGCAAATGCAAAAAACCCGGCTCGGGCAACAAACCTTCGGCTGCTACCATGAAACAAATGCAGGATCAGCTTAATAAGCAGATGGAGGACCTTAAAAAACAGATGGAGAGCGGGAAAAAACCCGGTCAGAAACCTGGACAGGCTGATGGCGGCCAAAATACGAGCGAACAGCTTGCCAAACTTGCCGCGCAGCAGGAAGCGCTTCGGCGTATGCTTCAGCAATATGGTGAAGAACTTAAGAAAGAAGGAAACGGAAACGATGGAAGCATTGGTGAAATGATGAAAAAAATGGAACAAACCGAAACAGATCTCGTAAACAAGACCATTTCAGATGAAACATTGAAGCGCCAGCAAGAAATTTTAACCCGTCTTTTAGAGTCGGAAAAGGCTGAGAAAGAGAGAGAAATGGATGAAAAACGCGAATCGAACCAAGCAAAAGATAAAGATTATAGTAACCCTAATCAATTTTTCGAGTATAACCGTATAAAAACGAAGGAACTTGAACTTTTAAAAACGGTTCCGCCGGCATTAAAATCTTTCTATAAGTACAAAGTGAATGAATATTTTTATAATTTTGGGGAGTAAGTTCTAATTCTATGAAAAAAGAAACCATATCAATACCGTCCGACAGAAAGAATATTCACGCCATCGAAAGGTTTGTTGAAGATATCTGCGACTACTATAACATCAACAATACCTATTTCGGAAACATCCTCGTGGCTCTTATGGAAGCTGTCGAAAATGCCATTATACACGGCAATAACAACAACCCGTCAAAAACAGTAACTGTCAATTTTGAAGCACGTGAAACAGGTCTTAGCTTTGAAGTTATTGATCAGGGCGCAGGTTTTGACTTCAGCGCAGTTCCTGATCCTACCGATATTTTTAAAAGCACCGGCACTGAAGGTACCGGTATCTTTCTGATTCGTTCGCTTGCCGATAATGTGAATTTCCATGATAATGGCCGTCGCATTGAACTGATATTCCTTATTGCTTCCATAAATCAGCTCACTTACCTTGAGCGTATGAAACACTTTAATGAATACGCCAAAACTTCAGTAAAAAAAGAAGAAAAAGAGAAAAATCAAGGCAGCTGATACATTGATGGCTAACACGATTAAGTTCTTTACCGAAGATACCCCGTTTCAAACTAAGCACAAAACAATATTGCGCCTTTGGCTCAGCAAATTATTGCAGGCCGAAGGCGTTTCACGTTTCACGGTAAACATTATTCTGTGCAGCGACAAATACCTCCGCAAACTCAACAAAGAATATCTTGGACACAATTACGTTACCGATGTAATTTCGTTCAATTATAATGAAACCGATTGCCTTACGGGCGACGTTTTTATCAGCATTGACCGCGTGCGCGAAAATGCAGGACTATTTGAGGTAACTGTTTACCATGAACTATACCGGGTAATGGCTCATGGCACTTTGCACCTTGCCGGATATGATGACGCTACAACGGCGCTCCGGGCCGATATGAAGAAGAAAGAAGATTATTATATATCTTTGCTCCTCATTCAATTAAATCGTCCAAACAAGCCCGGGAACAATGCAATTACTTCCAAAAAATAAATGGTCCTTTGTTGCTATCCTCCTGCTAGCAATTATATTTAGTATAATATTTTTCATTAATCCCCATAATAACACCCTGACCTGGGATGTGATGGGATATTATCTTTATCTACCCGCCTATTTTCTGCATCACGATTTGGGCCTTCAGAACATGAGCTGGCTGAATGAGATTATGGAAAAATATCATCCTACGGCTACATTATATCAGGCCTGGCAACTGCCTTCCGGTATGTGGATTATGAAGTACTCCTCAGGACTGGCCATGTTCTACGCACCTTTTTTTCTGATTGGTCATGTGTTCGCGCTTAATATGGGCTTTGCCGCTGATGGATTCTCCCTTCCATATCAATATTCTATTGCATTTGGGGGCCTGGTTTACACATTAATCGGGCTATTTTTCTTCCGGAAAGTCCTTATAAAGTTCTTTTCTGATAAAATTTCGACACTCATTATTCTACTTATATGTCTGGGAACCAATTACTTTAATCAGGCCGCCAATAACGGCGTAATGACCCATAATATACTGTTTATGATGCTTGCAATTCTTGCCTTTTACACCATTAAATGGCATGAAAATCAGCGCATTAAATACATGTTGCTCATTGGTTTCACGCTTGGAATCATCACTGCGGTGCGCCCAAATGAAGGCATTGTAATACTCATTCCGTTATTGTGGAACATTACCGACAAATTAAGTTTTAGAAATAAAATGAATTTGTTGTGGAATAAAAAATGGCAGATTGTATCAGCAGGTTTTGTTTTTGTATTATGTGTGCTTCCGCAGATGTTCTATTGGAAACGATATACCGGTTCCTGGATTTTTTACAGTTATAATAATGCCGGAGAAGGCTTTGATTTATTAAGTCCGCACATCTTAAATTTCCTGTTCAGTTTTCGCAAAGGATGGTTTATTTATACACCCATTATCCTGTTTTCAATTTTCGGTTTTATTAGTTTATACAAACGGAACAAAGATATTTTTTGGCCAATACTGGTTTATATGGTTATCAACTTTTATCTGATTTCAAGCTGGACATGCTGGTGGTATGCCGGAGGATGTTTCAGCGCACGCGCCATTGTTTCAAGCTATGTTTTTATGGCTTTGCCCCTCGGATATTTGTTAACTGCCCTTCAAAAAAAGAAGCGTATGCTTAAGGCAATTTCAGGTTTCTTTTTTGCATTTTTCATTTTATTGAATTTATTCCAGACATGGCAATTCTCCAATGGCATTATCAGCAGCGAACGAATGACCGCCCGTTATTATCTTTCTATTTTCGGACGCACCTCTATTCATCCGGAAGATCTGAATTTACTTTCCGTTGAACGCTCGGTTGAATCCACAGAAGTTTTCAGGAATGAGCAGGATTATAATTATAAAATGATTTCATTTTGGGATTTTGAAAGGGCGAATGCCAACTTTTCATCGCATATTGATTCTTTGCACTTTTACAATGGAAGGCATTCATTGCGTCTCGACAGCACATACAATTTTTCGCCGGGCGCAGAAATAAGTTATTATGGAATTACAGATAAAGATTATGCCTGGATCAGAGCCGGAGCTTATATTTATATTGATAGTTCATACAACGAAGAATTGCCCAAACTTGTCATAACCTTTTTACACAAGGGACAAAACTACAAATACAAAACGTTCGGTCTTTCAACTTCCAATGTTAAGTATAATCAATGGAACTACATTTCATTCGATTACCAGACTCCTGAAGTCCGTTCCAAACTGGATCGCCTGGCTGTTTACATTTGGCACCGCGGTAAAAAACCGGTTTATGTTGATGATATCCGGGTTGAGGTTTTTGAACCCCGCTAATTCTGACGTATAAATATCAAAACATTTCGCACCCTTCGACAAGCTCAGGGTGCATCGTGGGTATTTTGACATCCTGAGAATCCGAAATTACACCCTGACAAACCTCCCGAAAATTTATTCAATCCTGACTTTACGCTGTTGCGTTTAGAGAGCACACAACTAATACCTGTTAACACGGGTAAAAAGCATTAATTTTGTACCTTGTTTCACGTGAAACGCAAATTAAGATGCTAAAAGAATACGATATTATTGTAGTAGGTGCCGGTCATGCCGGATGCGAAGCTGCGGCCGCAGCGGCTAAGCTTGGCTCTAGTGTGCTGCTGGTTACCATGAATATGAACCTAATTGCCCAGATGTCGTGCAACCCTTCTATCGGAGGAATTGCAAAAGGGCAGATTGTTCGTGAAATTGATGCTTTGGGCGGACAAACCGGCATAATTACCGACCACAGCATGGTACAGTTCCGCCTGTTGAACAGGAGTAAAGGTCCGGCCATGTGGAGCCCAAGAGCTCAATGCGACCGCATGATGTTTTCTATAAAATGGAGGGAAACACTTGAGGGAATTACAGGCATGGATTTCTGGCAGGATGACGTTACGGGTATAGTTGTAAAGAACGATAAAGTGTGTGGCGTAACTACCAAACTTGGACAAACTATTCGGTCAAAAGCCGTGATTTTATCAAACGGAACTTTTTTAAACGGAACCATACATATTGGTGAAACCAAACTTTCAGGAGGTCGGATAGGGGAGTTTGCTTCAGTTGGAATTACCGAAAATCTCATGTCATTTGGGTTTGAATCTGCAAAATTAAAGACAGGAACTCCGGTTCGGGTTGATGGGCGTTCTTTGGATTTTTCGCTCATGGATGAACAAAAAGGGGATGAGCAGCCAGGCAAATTCTCCTTTTCCGATACCCCATTTTTAACCCGGCAGCGGAGTTGTTTTATGACTTATACCAACCCCGAGGTTCATGATATTCTGCGAACAGGTTTTGACAAATCGCCCCTTTTTCAGGGAAGAATTAAAGGGCGTGGACCAAGATATTGCCCCTCCATTGAAGATAAAATTGAACGCTTTTCAGAACGCAACCGCCATCAGTTATTTATAGAACCTGAAGGCTGGAATACGATTGAATATTATGTAAACGGATTCTCTTCCTCATTGCCGGATTATATACAATATAATGCGCTCACAAAAGTGCCCGGTTTTAAAAATGTGAAGATATTCAGACCGGGATATGCCATAGAATATGACTACTTTCCCCCTGTACAATTGAAACATTCTCTTGAAACACGACTGGTGGAGAACCTGTATTTTGCTGGTCAGATAAATGGCACAACCGGCTATGAGGAAGCCGCTGCTCAGGGGCTAATGGCCGGTATCAATGCTCATCATAAACTGAATAATATTCCGGCGCTGGTTCTAAAAAGATCAGAGGCTTACATTGGAGTTTTAATAGACGATTTGATTACAAAAGGCACAGACGAACCTTACCGCATGTTTACTTCAAGGGCAGAATACAGAGTATTATTACGTCAGGATAATGCCGATTCGCGGTTGACAAAAATTGGTTTTGAGGCAGGTCTTGCCGATAATGAAAGGCATCAAAACAGCATTTCAAAGTATAAAAAGGTTGAAGATCTTATTGCCTTTTTAAGTGCCGAAAGTGTTTTTCCGCAAGAAATAAATGAATATCTTACCTCCATTGAGCAGTCGGTTTTGGCAAATAAAACCAAATTTTCAAGCCTGATATTACGTCCACAGATTAGTCTTAAAACCCTCATTTTAGAAAATTCAAGGCTTCAAAACTTCATTTCTTCTATTGAAAATATCACCGATGAAATAATAGAAGAGGCTGAAATTTTGATAAAATACGAGCACTATATCCAAAAGGAAAAAGAATTTGTTGACAGATTCAGCAAATACGACAGCATATTAATCCCTGCAGATTTTGATTATTCAGCAGTAAAATCCATCTCACTTGAATCAAGAGAAAAATTCACAAAAATCCGTCCGGTAAATTTAGGACAGGCGAGTAGAATTAGCGGCGTAACTCCTGCCGATATTTCTGTACTTTTAGTATTTTTGGGACGGTAATTTTCACCAAGAACTATGTTTCACGTGAAACAAAAACGAACATGACGACACTTTCAACCTGCCCGGTTTGTGGCTCCGGAAAATATAAAACCCACCTTGAGGTCAAAGACTATTTTCTGACTCAGGAAGATTTTATTATTTTAGAATGCATGAACTGTCAGTTTCGGTTTGTAAACCCACAGCCGGCAGGTAATGAGCTTGCAATGTACTATAAATCAGACGATTATATATCACACCATGCTTCACGTAAAGGTTTGTTTACATTTGTATACCGATTCATCAGGAACTATAACTTTGGGAAGAAACTTTCATACATACGCCGTTTGTCAAGGGGAACCAATGTACTGGATATCGGTTGTGCAACAGGCGACTTTCTGGTATTTCTTAAGCAAAAGGGGTATACGGTTTCGGGTATTGAACCCGATAGTGACTCTCGGGAATATGCTGTTCGGACCAACGGTATTGACGTTGGCGATGAGGCTGATATAATGGTTATTCCCGACCAAAGTAAGGATGTAATAAGTATGTGGCACGTACTGGAACACGTTCCGGCGCTGAACCAAAGGCTGGATCAGTTGAGCCGTATACTTAAAAACGATGGCGCATTATTCATCGCACTTCCAAATTGCGATTCGGCAGATGCAATAAAATACGGAAAATTCTGGGCGGGTTATGATGTTCCACGACATCTCTGGCATTTTACCCAAAACAATTGCAAGCTGCTTTTTGAAAAACATGGTTTCGAACTTAAAGAAACCATACCTATGAAATTCGATTCGTACTATGTTTCTCTGTTGAGTGAAAAATATCTCCATGGAAGTAAAAATATTTTCAGGGCGATAAAGAACGGATGCGCCTCGAATAGATATGCGAAGAAAAACAATTTGAACTACTCCAGCCTCATCTATGTTTTCAATAAAAAGGCCGTAAATTGAAATTATTCGTAGTTTTATCTCGGGCATTCAAATTTTAGTCCGGAAAATTAATACCGAGCCCTGTGCTGCATTTTCACCCTCATATAATATACTGACTCGATTTTGCGGAGATAATGCATAAAAACGCATGAAATAAAGTCGCTTCTATTTGATTGTTTTACAATAAATTAAAGCATATTTATGACAAAACAGGCATTTTTTGGTCGCTCGCTGATCACCCTCTCTTTTAGTATCGCATTTTTTGTACTATATTTCTTTTTGACATATCATTATCACAAAAAAAATAATGACGGTCCCTATCTGACTTCTTCATTTCAAAAAACCATTCTTGAGCGGGAGGCAAGAACTAAACTTTTGCTTTCGCGACTGGCTGAAAATTTTTTGCATGGAAATGAACAATCCGCTTTTTCGGATAAAAAGCTTTTTGAAGAATGTTCCGAAATGGATATTTCACTTTTCACGTATAAAAATGACAGTTTAATTTTTTGGACAGATAACAGCATTCCGGCCGGAGGTGTGTACAACAAAATTATTTTCGACTGTGAATTTGCACAGATAGGTCCGGGCTGGTATGAAATAATGAAGGTAAAGACCGGCGCGTTCACGCATGTTGCCGCCATTATGGTAAAACATGAATATCATTATCAGAACGACTACCTGTCTAACGTATTCAACGCGGAACTTCATGTACCGGTTTCGGCCACTATTGATACCATTAAAAATGGAAATGATATTTTTTCGGGAAACGGAAAATATATGTTCTCGCTTCAGTTAAAACAAGGCTGCAATCTGAACGAAAACGAGAGTTTGGTGTGCTTTGCACTATTCCTTGCCGCCTTTGTATTTCTGATAATATTTCTCTACACCACACATAAAAATATTATCTGGCCTCGCTACAAACCCAATGTTTTTATATTCGTTTTTTCCATTGAAATATTGTTGCTGAGGGCCGTAAGCTTTGTGTTTCATTTTCCTGAATCGCTTTACCATCTAAAGCTTTTCAGTCCCTTCTATTTTGCAGCCTCTGAGCTCTTACCATCGTTTGGCGATCTTATTTTCAACACGGTAGTTTTCCTTGCAATATCAGTTGCCTTTTTCAGAAATTACCACATACCGTCGGGTGCAGCACGCATGCCACGTTTACCAAGGAATACAGCTGCTTTCGTACTAATAACCTTCCTTTTTGCTTTCTTTTGTTATCAGACAACGCTCATTCAAAGTATCATTCTTGATTCAACAATATCTTATAACCTGAATAATATTTTTAATCTGGATCACTACAGTGTTGCCGGTTTTATAGTAATTGCACTGCTTTTATTCGCGTATTGTCTCATTGGCCTTAAACTCATTTCATTTATTTATGCTTTGTTGCCCAGCCGACGTCAGTTTCTGCCGGTTTACATTACCTCGGGAGTTATCTTTGCCGCATTAATTTTAATCTTCAGGATGCCACTGCTCGCTGAAATTGCAGTATTTATGGCATTTTTAGGCGTAACCAGGGCGTACAGACAAAAAACATTTTTCACATTCAGGCTATCGGAAGTAGTTTTTCTATTGTTATTGTTTTCATTTATCTCTTCCTACACTCTGTATTTTTCGAACCGGTTCAAAGAACATGAGAAGCGCAAATCGCTGGCGCAGAAACTCACCTCGGGGCAGGACCCCATTGCCGAATACCTTTTTGAAGGTATAGAAAGCAAGATTCGTTCGGACGAAACGCTGGCGCGCTCACTGCGTAATTATCCTCAGAATGACCATGAAATAAAAGACTATTTACTGAAGAATTATTTTGTTGGTTACTGGGATAAATACAAGGTACAGTTCACAATTTGCAACCCGGCCGACAGCCTCCTTATAGAACCAAATTATGAAAAAACAAGCTGTGCATCATATTTCGGAGACCTCATTAAAAACATTGGAAAGCCGGCAGGCAAAGGCTCTCTGTACTTGCTGAACTATGGTACCGGGGGGAATAATTACATTGCGGCTATTGATTTTGCGAGAGATTCGGCAACTTCCACAAAACTATACATTGAATTAAATTCGAAATTCATTCCGAAAGGGCTGGGTTATCCGGAGTTATTAATTGATAAAAAAATATTTCTGAACACCGATTTGTCGAGCTATTCATATGCCAAGTACCGCAACACAGAGCTGATAGATGCTTACGGGAAATATTATTATTCCATGCATCAGGAAACCTCTGACAGCATTGGTGGCGAATTTCGCTTCTATCATAAGAATGGCTACAATCATCTGGTTAGCCAATACGACCGCTCCACAACGCTTATCATAAGCAAAAAAAGCGGAAACATTTTTGACCTTGCGGCACCGTTTTCGATACTGTTTTCATTTTTCACTATTGTATTATTGTTGTTTTACTTCATCATCAATTACCCTCCGAAGCTGAACAATGTTCATCTGAATTTCAAGAACAGGCTGCAGTTCTCAATCATCTCCATCGTTTTTGTGTCATTTATTATAATTGGTATTTCGACCGTTTTATTTATCCGCAATCTTAATGAAAACAAGAATACGGATATTATCAGCGAGAAAGCCATGTCTATTATGATAGAGTTGCAAAATAAGGTATCGGATATTGACACCATGAACCCGGAACAGGAGAGTTATTTATCAAGCCTGCTGGTAAAGTTTTCCAATGTCTTTTTCACTGATATTAATCTGTATGATACTCATGGGAATCTGATATCCACATCGCGTCCGCAAATATTCACTGAAGGCTTGGTTTCAATGCGTATGAATCCGTTGGCATACGGTGAAATGACATACAACAGCAAAACGCTTTATGTGCATAAGGAGAACATAGGCAGCCTTGAGTATTACTCGGCATACGTGCCATTTTACAATAATAAGGCACAGTTGATAGCCTACCTGAATCTGCCCTATTTTGCCAAGGAGGGTGAACTTAAAAAAGAGCTGACACTATTCCTTATGGCCTTTATCAATATTTATGTTTTCCTGATTGCGATATCGGTTATCATTGCGCTGCTTGTTGCAAGTCGCATTACACGCCCGCTTGCGCTGATACGCGATAAGATAAGCCACGTGAAACTGGGCAGAAAAAATGAAAAAATAGACTGGCTGCGCAAAGATGAAATTGGAAATCTCATCAATGAATACAACCGTATGATTGATGAGCTGGCGCAAAGCGCTGAATTGCTTGCGCGCAGTGAACGGGAGAGCGCCTGGCGCGAAATGGCCAAGCAGGTGGCGCATGAGATAAAGAATCCGCTTACACCCATGAAGCTAAGCATACAGCATCTGGAGCGCGCATGGAAAGATGGCGTGCCCGATTGGGGACAGCGTCTGGAGCGATTTACAAAAACAGTAGTCGCACAAATTGACAACCTTTCGGCAATCGCTACCGAGTTTTCAGATTTTGCCAAAATGCCGCGTCCCGAGAACGGCAAAGTGGATTTGTACAAGATTATTGGAGATGTTGCCGGTTTATACGGTGATTTGAGTAATATCCGTATTACGATAATGCCGGAAAATCATCAGCCATTCTACATCATGGCTGATGAGAAGCAGATATTGCGTGTAATGAACAATCTGGTGAAAAACTCAGTACAGGCAATAGGTAAGGATGAAGGCGGTCTTATTGCAATTAGCATTGTGAAGCAGGATGACAATTACTCGGTAAGCATTACGGACAATGGATGCGGCATACCCTCAGATATGACATCGAAAATCTTCACACCAAATTTTTCTACAAAAACCGAAGGCATGGGTCTTGGGCTTGCCATGGTAAAAAGCATTATAGAGAACAGCGGCGGGAGCATCCGTTTTGAATCGGAAGAGAGCCGAGGAACAACATTCACATTCTCGCTGCCGGTTTACAAAGACTAGCGGTTATAACGGATTGTGATAAACCACCTTGTTTTCAATCTCCTCGCATAATTCGAGCAGTTTGAGTTCGGCATTGTATGCTGCGCTGAACATAAATGTTTTGTGCTCATTTATATATCTGAACAGGAATTTATCTGTTTCGGGAATCGGGTAATTGTCGATATCATTTTCATCAATCCACATCAGTTCGCCTTCATTGCAAGGCAAGGGCTCAAACAGATTTGTCTCTGCCTGATAGACGAATACGGTCCAATTGTACTTTACGGGTGATGTTTCGACTAACATGCCGCAATACCTGAAGTTTGTAACCTTTTGACCTGTTTCTTCAAATGTTTCTCTTACGGCTGCATCATAAGGTGATTCACAGGCTTCGATTTTACCGCCCACGGGCTGCATTTTACCCATATTGGGCTCCTTGTTGCGCAGCAGCATTAAAGTGCGGCCCCGGCTCTTTAAAATGCACAATACGGCATCTCTCTTCAGCCCGTCGGGAAATTCGGTCTTCATCAGAACGCGGTTTCAAATTGCGACAGGAAGCGCAGATCATTTTCGGAAAACATTCTTAAGTCTTTTACCTGATATTTCAGGTTTGTGATGCGTTCAACGCCCATTCCGAATGCAAAACCCGAATAGATGGTACTGTCAATACCACAGTTTTCAAGCACATTGGGATCGACCATACCACAACCGAGTATCTCAACCCATCCGGTTTTTTTGCAAAAGCCGCAGCCCACTCCACCACAAAGATTGCATGAAATGTCCATCTCTGCCGATGGTTCTGTAAATGGAAAATAAGATGGCCTGAGGCGGATTTTAGTATCGGCAGCGAACATTTCTTTAGCAAAGTAAAGAAGCGTTTGTTTTAGGTCAGCAAATGAAACGCCTTTATCGATATACAGACCTTCTATTTGATGAAAGAAAACATGGGCGCGTGCTGAAATGGCCTCATTACGGTAAACGCGGCCCGGTGCGATGATGCGAATGGGCGGCTTATTGTTTTCCATTGTAAGCACTTGTACTGATGAAGTATGAGTACGCAGCACAACATCGGGATCTTTATTAATGAAAATAGTATCCTGCATATCGCGTGCGGGGTGCTCGGGCGGGAAGTTGAGTGCGGAAAAATTATGCCAGTCGTCAACAATCTCAGGTCCTTCTGCTACTGTATAACCCTGACGTGCAAAAATGGAAATAATCTCTTTACGCGTAAGTGAAATCGGATGGCGCGCTCCAAGCACTGCGCTTGTTGCGGGAAGCGTAAGGTCTTTGCCGGCGGCAACGGTACCTGTTCCTGAGCCCAGCTCTGTTTTTAGCTGTTCTATTTTTTCGGCAGCGGCAGTCTTAAGCTTATTAAGCATGGCGCCCACTTGCTTTTTCTCCTCCGGAATTACATTTTTAAAGTCGGTAAAGAGTCCGGTAACCAAGCCGTTTTTGCCAAGATATTTTATCCTGAATTCTTCGATTTCTTTTTCTCCTTCAATTGAAATATCTTCAATTTCCTGCAGGTACTGTTTGATTTTTTCGTGCATTTTGTCCGAATCTAAAAATTTAAAAATAAAACCTGCCCGGTGTGTCCAGACAGGTTTTCATGATCAAAAGATAAAGTGGGTTGATTACTTTATCTGAGTAATGGTCATTTTTATGTCTTCAACCGGTTTGCTGCCTGCATCTGTTTTTGCGGCTGCAATTTTATCGACAACGTCGAGTCCTTCATATACTTCGCCAAAAACTGTATAATCGCCATCTAAATGAGGTGTTCCACCAATTGTTTTATAAGCATCGCGCTGCTCCTTGGTGTATTTTTTTCCTGTTCTGGCTTCAAATGCATCGAGGTCGGCATCGGTATATTTTTTACCCTGCACAATATAAAACTGTGAACCTGAAGATGCTTTTTTCGGGTTAACATTGTCACCCATTCTGGCGGCAGCCAATGCACCTTTTTTATGAAAATGATTGGGCATAATTTCGGCAGCTACAGTCCATCCGCAATCGTCGGCACCATTAATACCGCGACCGCCCTGAATCATAAAGGAGGCAATAACACGGTGAAATGTGGAACCGTTGTAAAATCCGTTGTTCACATTTTTTAAGAAGTTCTCTTTGTGCAATGGCGTATCATTGTAAAGTTTGATTTTAATATCGCCATACGATGTTTTGATGAGGAATTTGAGTTCGGTATCCTGAGCATATGACAGTGTTACCAAAAATAACATTACTAAAATTGCTGCGATTGTCTTTCTCATGTTCAAAAGTTTTTATATTTTTGCTGTAAGTGGAACAAAAAACGAAGTTATCCGTTTAAATATTATAATTTCACGCAAAATTACAAAATCCCTGCACATTATGAAAATATTGGTCATAAAAAGTATTTTCCTTCTCGTAGTTGCTTCTTTCATAATTCTTTTAGCCACACAATGTAAAAAAAAGCCTACGGAAATTACTGCAATTGTTACAGTAAAATATCAGAACGACACCAACATGGTAGTTCCTTTTGCTGATGTGGTAATCGGGGAAACCGGTCAGGATGTGATGGTACAGGGCAAGGCCGACGCACTGGGTCAGTACTCACACGTATTTAAGCTTGAAGCTATTTTGAAAGTATGGGCAGGTAAAGACACCAATACTACCGGTCCTTCTGCGGATAATCTGGACGGCACGGGCGTAATTCGCCTGAAACCGGGTGAAACCGTTTATAAAACTATTTTTATCCGCTAACAATTACTCTTCCGGGGTTTGTTTCTTAGCCATTTCTTCAGAAAAGCAAGCTCTGCAAAGGGGCTCGTAACTGTCTTTTTCGCCAAGCATGACAAGCTTATCGCTCTTCACCATGCGGTGTGAATACGATGCAAGGCTGCCGCATTTCATACAAATGGCTCTTACTTTGGTAACAAAATCGGCAGTGGCAAGCAATGCGGGGATAGGACCGAAGGGCTTTCCCAGGTAATCCATATCAAGACCGGCTACAATAACGCGAATTCCGCGATCGGCAAGCTGATTGCATACAGAAACAATCTCGTCATCAAAAAACTGAGCTTCGTCAATGCCCACCACATCTACTTCGCTGGTGAGCAAAAGAATTTCGGATGCCGACTGCACGGGCGTAGAGTTAATTGAATTTTCGTCGTGAGAGACAACCCGAACTTCATCGTAACGGGTATCAATGCCCGGTTTGAATATCTCGACTCTTTGTCTGGCATATTTTGCCCGTTTTAGGCGGCGGATAAGTTCCTCCGTTTTGCCCGAGAACATAGAGCCGCAAACGACCTCGATGCAGCCTTTTTTTATTGATTCGTTTGAATTTTCAATTATCATTATGTCCGAACAATGAAAGTTTATATCTTTATCCGTCTTTTTGAGACAGACAAATATAATTAAATTAAGACAGCATAATCGCTCTTTTCGCGTTTGTTGAAATCTTGAAATTCCAATTGTAAAACACAGCATGCAGGTTCATGGTTTTGCATATGGATTATCAAATAATTACAACTCATTTTGTGCTGAAATTTTTATTGTCGCTTTCTCAAAAAACAGTTGAAAAATATTGTTTCATCAAATTACTAATACCAACATGGGAATTAACATTATCAGGGAAGAAATCAGGGTGCTGCTGGACACGATAAACGAGCAATATGCAGTTATTGAAAGCTATAAGGGCGCAATTCCCAAGATAGAAATCGACATTTTGCAGACAAATCTGCGCAGGATTTACGAATGCATGAACGAGCTTGACAAAGTGAATATCGGCGCCAAAATGCCGGAGTTACAGAAAAAAATTGTTGCTCCGGAAGTATTGCAGGAAAAACCGACGGTTGAAAAACCCGTTCAGGAAGCAATGGCAGAACCCGTTGTGGCTGTGCCTGAAGTGAAGCCTGCTATTGAAAAAATAATTATAGCCGCACCCGAAGTAAAAGAAGAGCCAAAAGATGAAATTGCTGAAGCTGAAAAGGCCGTTGTGGTCGCTGTTGAAAGCATAATACAGGAAGCAATTACTGAAATTATTACCCCCGAAGTAATCGTTCCCGAACCGGTCATTGCGGAAGTAGTGGCGCCAAAACCTGAAGCAAAGAAAACAGAGAAAAAAGAGAAAAAAACGGGCGCTGACTTGTTTGCCGAAGTACAAAAAAGCACGCTGGCAGATAATTTCAAAACCGAGCAAAAGCCTTTACACGAAAGACTTTCACAGGATAAATCGGAAAAACCGCTGGTCGAAAAAATCAAACAAGCTACCGTGAAAGACTTAAAATCAAGTATTGGTATCAATGAGCGTTTTCTGTTCATTAATGAACTTTTCAGAGGAAATATGCAACAATACAATGGCGCCATTGAACAGCTGAACGCCTTTACTGTAGCCACCGAGGCGTTCGCATTGCTGGAATCGCTGAAAGCAGCTCATGGATGGGAAAACAAAGCAGAAACATACAGTCAGCTTGAAGAATTTGTAATGCGTAAATTTTTGGCAGGTTAATTAATATTTTACAATAATTCTTTATTCTTCTTTTATGAAAAAGACATTCATTTTCTTTTTCCTGGTATTGTATTATTTCAATTTCGCTTCGGGACAAGACATCAGATATGTTCGTGGAATGATTGATACGCTGGCATCTCCTGCATTTCACGGCCGAGGATACGTGGCAAATGGCAACCGCCTTGCGGCCGAATACATCAGTAATAAATTGACTCATTCCGGCATGCAATTTTTCGGCAACGGTTATTTTCAGGAATTCACGTTCCCGATTAATACTTTTCCAGGAAAAATGGAACTTCGGTTTGGTGAAAAAACGCTGATTCCGGCAACCGAGTTTGCAATTAATTGTGCATCGCCGGGGCTTAGCGGAAGCTATGCTGTAAAGATTCTGAATCAAAAAACGTTTAAATCAGAAAAGAGTACCTGGGAATTTAATAACGCTGATTTTACAAATACAGTTCTATTAATTGATACCGGATTCAAAGACCTGCGAAACACAAAGCTTCAATCGGCACGAGCTCTGCTTACCATCAGCGACGAGCCTTTCTTATGGTCGGTTGCGGGAGCCGAAGACACGCTGAATCATCCAAAAATTAAAGTTCTCCGAAGTGCGATTCCTAAAAAATACAAAGAAATTTCTTTTGATATCATGCATGAATTCTATGCCAAATACCCTACTCAAAATATTTGCGGATATATAAAAGGGAGTGTTGCCCCTGATTCATTTATTGTTTTTACGGCGCATTACGACCACCTTGGCGAAATGGGGCAGGGCAACATATTTCCGGGTGCCAACGACAATGCAAGCGGTACGGCAATGTTGCTAGATTTAGTTAGACATTATTCAGATACCGTAAATAAACCGTATTACTCCATTGCGTTTATTTTTTTTACCGGCGAAGAAGCCGGTTTGCACGGCTCTGAGTATTATTCCGAGCACCCGCTTTTTCCGCTTAAACAAATTAAATTGCTTATCAATCTTGATATGGTTGGAACGGGAAGCGAAGGAATTAAAGTCGTAAACGGCAGTGTTTTTACTAAAGAATTTTCATTGTTAAAGACGCTGAATGATAATGAAAAATTTATTAAAACCGTGAGTCCGCGAGGAGAATCGTCGAACAGTGATCATTATTATTTTTATAAAAAAGGCGTTCCTGCGATATTTATTTATACACAAGGAAAAGAATACAAAGAATATCACAGTATAGGCGATAAGGCTTCGGGCTTGCCACTTACCGCATATGAAGGTCTGTTCAGGCTGATGACAACATTCGTAAAAGCACTTCCCGGGAAATAAATAATTCGGGCGTTTCGACAAGCTCAACGTCCGAATATTTCGACAAGGTGTACGCGCCCTTCAACAGCCCTTCGGCATGTTCAGGGTGCGGATTCAGCACGCTTCGACAATCGCTGTATTCAAAATAAAAAAGCCGCAGTTTGATACTGCGGCTTTTCTTTATTCAATCGAACTATTTTAGTTTGATTTTACCATTTTGCGTGAAATGGTATTATTACGGCTGTCGGTAAGAGTGTAAAAATACATGCCGCTGCTCAAATCCTGACCATTGAACATAAATTTGTTCTCTCCGGGGCGTGTGTTAATGGTTTCAGTGTAAACACTGTTGCCGGTCATGGTAAATACATTCAGGGTTACAGTTTCTGCATTTACAGTGTAGCAGCCTACTTCGGTAGTATTGATAAACGGATTGGGTTTGTTGGCTATAACGCCAAAACCTGTGTTACCAAGTTCTTCAACACCTGCGGCCGGAGCAACAATAAGAACCAGAGGCTTTGAATTGTCAACATAACCTGTTAACGCCTGTACCGGAGCTCCCATAACAGAAATATAAACATCGAGAATCGGATAAACCAGAATGGTTCCGGCTGAACCAACAGGAGGAGTGCCTGTTACAAGAGCACAATTCACTGCGCTTCCGGTATATTCACAGTTTGCAGGGTTGCAAGCATATGAAAGCCATGCGGGTTTTCCCTGAATGCCGGTAATGGTAACATGGTGTATGGTAACATAACCCGAATAACCGGGAACCGATGCGGTATCAGGAGCAATAATGGAAAGGGTTGTGTTCATATTAACGCCTTCCTGTCCATAGAGAGTATCAGGAGACATTTGACCGTTTCCTTCAGGATCCGTAAGACCGGAATTGGGCGTACACTGTGAGAAGGCAAGGTTTGAATAGAAGAAAAAGCCAAGAATGATTAAAAGGCCGGGTAACACTTTTTTCATGATTGTATAAGTTTGGTTTATAATTTCTAACTTTGATACAAAATTACAAAATTCTTGATTACATTCACTTTTTTATTATAATTACTTAATAAACAGCACTAACCTGAAATATTTAACCATATGAGCACCGTCATCATTGAGCGATTATCAGAAGATGAAATTAAAAAAAGAGAAATACGTACCTGGCCTATCTGGGAAAAAGAAATTTCTACATTCGACTGGTTCTACGACGGGCAGGAACAATGCCTCTTCATTAAAGGCGAAGTAGAAATAGAAACCACTGACGGTAATTTTAAAATTACTGCCGGTGATTTTGTTACCTTTCAGCCCGGACTTAAATGTATCTGGCACGTACTGAAGCCCGTGAGAAAACACTACAATTTTGATTAAGTATTTTACATTTCTGATACCATCCAAATGACTGAACCCGTGCAGTGCGAACGAACAGAAGGGCTTGTTATAAAAACAACGGGGCAGCTGTATTTTGTGATGCAGAAGAATGGCGCCATTCGCGAATGTATTCTCAAAGGTATTTTCCGCATCAGGGGTCACAAAGCCACCAACCCGGTAATAGTGGGCGATAATGTGGATTTTGAATTTATGGGAGACAATAAAACCGGCACCATAACCCGCATTCATGAGCGCAAAAATTACATAATCCGCAAGGCAACCAACCTGTCGAAACTCACACACATCATAGCGGCGAATATCGACAGGGCATACTTAATAGTAACATTGGCGCAACCAAGAACATCAACAGGATTTATCGATCGCTTTTTGGTAACAGCCGAAGCTTATCATATTCCGGCGACGATTGTTTTCAATAAAACGGATATTTACAGGGAAGAGCAGTTGCAGCATCTGGCAAACCTCTGTGCACTGTACGAAAAAATAGGCTATCCGTGCATTTGTACTTCGGCACATACCGGTGACAATATTCCCGAACTTCGAAAAATGATGGAGGGAAAAGTTAACTTATTCTCAGGACATTCGGGTGTAGGCAAATCAGCCATTATCAATGCGCTTGAGCCATCGTTGAAGATAAAAACGGGGCAGATATCCGATTATCACCTCAAAGGAAAACATACAACCACTTTTGCCGAAATGCATCCACTACCCGGTGGCGGCTTTATAATAGACACGCCGGGTATCAAGGAATTCGGACTGATTGATTTCAGAAAAAATGACCTCACCCATTTTTTTCCTGAATTTTTTAATTTGCTCAATGAATGTAAATTTTATAATTGTACCCACATCAATGAACCCGAATGCGCCGTTAAAAAGGCGCTTGACGAAGGCCGCGTAAGCCTGTCGCGCTATCAGAATTACCTTAATATTTTTTATGGTCGCGATGTAGAAGAAAAAGAATGGGACCTGAGATAATAAACTATTAACGCATGAGGGCAGTTATACAAAGGGTTTCAGAAGCATCAGTAATTATTGATAACGATGAAAAACGCAGTATTGGTTGGGGAATGCTTGTATTGCTGGGCATTGAAGAAGCCGACACCGAAGAGGACACAGAATGGCTGTGCGGGAAAATCACTAGACTCAGGATATTCAATGATGAGCAGGGCGTGATGAACCTTTCAGTTCAGGATATTAAGGGCGAATTGCTTGTAATCAGCCAGTTCACACTGTTTGCAAGTACAAAGAAGGGAAACCGTCCGTCGTATATTAAGGCTGCAATTCCCGAAAAAGCCATTCCGCTTTATAAGCAATTCATAAGTAAATTGAAATCAGAAAGTGGATTGCCTGTAATTACGGGTGAATTCGGGGCATACATGCAGGTGGCACTTATCAACGACGGGCCCGTTACCATAACAATAGATTCTAAAAACAGAGAATGACGATGACATTAGAACAGGCTCAAGGCCTCGTAGACCAATGGATAAGGGCAAACGGCGTACGATACTTCAATGAACTCACCAACATGGCATTGCTGACAGAAGAAGTCGGCGAGGTAGCTCGTATCATTGCCCGATGTTACGGTGAGCAATCATCGAAAGAACAAGATAAAAAAGCAGATCTTGCTGATGAGCTGGCAGATGTGATGTTTGTGCTGATTTGCCTTGCAAATCAAACAGGTATTGATTTAACAGAGGCTTTCAATAAGAACCTTGAAAAGAAGACAATTCGTGATTCACAGCGCCACAAGGATAACCCTAAACTCAGATAATTTTTTATAATCACAAAAAAATAACGCTTATGTCTGAATTTGATGAATGGTTCAACCAGAATAAGGATAAGGCCGTAAATAAAATTGAAGAGTACTACACACTTCTGAAAGAAAAATACGGACAGCTCACCGACAAGGCAGCAAAAGCTAAATTTGAAGATCATCTGGCTTCGGATTTCAACGAAGATATTTTTGTGAAGGCCTTGCTGGAAAAGGATATAGAAATGACCTTTGCCGGAAAAAAGTCCGTCCGTTCATTTCTTGATAATTACGAAAAATCGGAATGGGTGAGTGGTTTTGAGTGCTTCCGCTTTGTGATTCATCACACCAATCAGGGCGACCTGATGGAGTTTAAAATAAATTTCTCGCGTTACACTACCGTTAATTTATTCCGGTTGAATAACGTTATTCGTCACGACATCGATAAAAATGATGCAGAAGGTAATATGAAAATTAAACCTGGCTTAACTTGATTGTATTGGTCATACCGAGCTCTTGTATGGGCATGCTCATCACGTTTACAATGCGGTCGCCTTTCTTAACGATACCATGTTTTTTAAGATATTCTTTCAGGTCTGCAACTGTATGATCAGTGCTGTAGAATTTGTCATAATAATAGCCTCTTACGCCCCATGCAAGGTTGAGTAAACGCAGTAAATGCAGGTTGGATGTAAATATAAAAATGCCTGCTTTCGGACGGTGACTTGCCAGTCTGAATGCGCTGTAACCCGTGTGTGTCATCGCAATTATCGCAGTTGCATCGGTATGTTTGGCAAGGGTGCAGGCATTATAAATAACCGAATCGGAAATGAAGCGGCCGCTTTTAACATCTTTCGGTTCAAAGTGTTTGTAATAAATTGATTCGCGATTTGCCTCAATATTAAGAATGATTTTGTGCATGGTGCCCACAACTTCGGCAGGGAATTTCCCGACCGACGTTTCGGCGCTGAGCATCAGTGCATCGGCTCCGTCGAGCAATGAATTGGCTACATCATTTACTTCGGCCCGGGTTGGACTTATGTTTGTAATCATACTTTCCATCATCTGTGTAGCAATGATAACGGGCTTTCCGGCACTAAGGCATTTGCGCACAATTTCTTTTTGTATCAGCGGCACCTGCTCCAAAGGCACTTCTACGCCCAGATCGCCACGCGCTACCATAATAGCATCGGCTTCTTCAATAATGCCATCAATTTCTTTCAGCGCTTCGGGTTTTTCAATTTTTGCAATGATGCGAATCTGCTGCTCCATTTTATATTTGGCCAGCTCCTTTTTCAGTGCTTTTATATCAGCTCTCGAGCGCACAAATGAAAGTGCAACCCATTGAATATCCTGAGTTACAATGTATTTAATGTCTGCAAGGTCTTTTGCTGTAAGTGAGGGTAGTGAAATCCTCGTATCGGGCAGGTTTACGCCTTTGTGCGAAGTAAGCAATCCGCCATGAAGCACTTTGGTTTTTACTTCACTTTTCTTATTTGTGGAAACCACCTGCAGCATAAGTTTCCCGTCGTCAAGCAATATTTTTTCACCGGGTTTAACATCGGCTGCAAAATGCTGATACGAAATATAAACTGTATTGACCGCTTTCTTTTTTATGTCTGTAGTAAAAATAAGTTCCTGCCCGTCTTTGAGCATCAAACCCGCATCCGGCAGTGTGCCGACACGAATTTTAGGACCCTGAAGATCGGCTATAACAGCAATATTTTCTTTTGTCTGGGCAGCAAGACTGCTTATATTTTTAAGAATTTTTGTATACTGATCATATGATCCATGCGAAAAGTTAATGCGGCAAACATCCATGCCGCGGCGTATCATTTCGTGCAGTACTTCTTTACCGGCCGATGCCGGACCAATACTTGCAATTATTTTAGCTCTCATGATTATTATTACTTTCTATTTTTTTGAGGACGCGTGTGGTATAAGGTGCAGCTCCATTTCTTCCAGAAGGCTTGCGGCATCTTTGATTTGAGTCAAGTCCAGAAGGTAGGCCGTAAGTACATTCGGCAAGTCCTTAAGTTTTGATACCATTTTTTCAGCAAAGGGTTTGCCCGGACAATCGTGCAGAAATAAAATGTAGTCAACCTGCCCTATATTGCTGAACAAAACATCGGCACCGCAATTGTTTTTCACAAGGTAATACGACAATTCTAAAAAATCGTCTTCATGTACAAACATCGGAAAACCTTGCTCACACTTACGCGCCTTGAATATTTTCAGATTTTCAATCCTTCTGAAACTAAAAGCCAGTTGCTGGTTGATGCTCCACGATAACTTATAATCTTTGATGTGCGAGCATACTGCGATAGCGTGATAACTATCACAAAGGTCGCTTGTGAGCTGAAGTCGGGTTTTCATTGGCTGCTATTTTCTGAATGACCTTTTATGCTGCTGCACGTCATCATATCCCGGTTCTCGCAATTATTCCGATAAGGAATTTGAGTACGTGCAGTTGTAGAATACTGTTTATCACGAACTCAGACCTTTGGATTCTTTCCATATCCTGTTGAATGATTTTGGTTTCACTTCGGGTATTTCCCTGCGCTGTCCCCAGGGCGTTTTAAAGAACATCCCTATCATTCTGTTTTTCATCTTAGGACCAAATTTGTCAATCATCCAGCGATGCGTCATTACCGTCTTCCAGCCATAAACAACTACTTTTTCGGCGGTTGTGCTGTATCCAAGTTTTACGGCATCTCTGCGATTGTAAAGCAGTAATTTATGCAATGGTATATTCATCGGGCAAACCTCGGTACACTTACCACACAATGATGAAGCAAAACTGAGATGTTTATAATTCGCAAAACCTTTAAGATGCGGTGTAATCACGGCGCCGATAGGACCGCTGTAAACTGTTCCATAGGCATGTCCGCCAATGTTTCTGTAAATAGGACAGCCGTTTAAGCAGGCGCCGCAACGAATACACGCAAGGGCAATTTTCTGATCCTTTGCTTTAAGTAATTCAGTACGGCCGTTATCAAGCAATACAACATACATTTCTTCGGGACCGTCTGTTTCGCCTTCCTGGCGGGGTCCGGAGATGATTGAATTATATACCGTAACATTCTGGCCGGTGCCGTGTGTCGAGAGTAATGGCCAGAATAATGCAAGATCTTTTACTGACGGTAGTATTTTTTCAATGCCGCCAATAGCAATATGAATCTTAGGAAATGACGTTGACATCAGAGCGTTTCCTTCATTCTCTGTAAGACAAACAGAACCGGTATCTGCAATCAGAAAATTGGCACCGCTGATTCCCGCATCAGCCGTAACAAATTCCTGACGTAATTTTTCACGAACCCAGGCGGTAATATATTCCGGTGAACTTCCCGGAGGCGTTCCGAATTTATTATTGAATAATTCGGCAATATCTTCTTTTGATTTGTGCATTACCGGAGTAATGATATGATAAGGCTTTTCGCCCGCTACCTGCACAATATACTCACCCAAATCTGTTTCAATGGATGTTATGTTTTCTTTATGAAGCTCTTCATTGAATTCAAGTTCTTCGGTGGTCATGGATTTTGACTTCACAATTTTCTTCACACCGGCATTTTTCAGCACTTTAGAAATCTCATGAATGGCTTCATGTGCGTCCACAGCCCAGATTATTTTCCCGCCTTTGGCAGTAAAATTTGCTTCAAATTCTTTCAGATAATGTTCCAGTTCATTGACAACGCGGCACTTTATATTTGCTGCACGACGCTTTGCCAGTTCTAAGTTAGAATACTGAAGTTTTCCTTTAGGAACTGAGATATTATACCGGCCTATATTGAATTTTATTGTCTTCCGGTGTTTCAGGTCAAACGCTTTTTCTTCTGCTTTTTTCTGGAATTCCTTTGATTGTTCGCTCATCTTATAAAATTATACAATTACAGCGCTTATTTTTTCTACTCTTATTTTATGGCGACCCGCTTCAAAAGCTGTTGTCATGAATACATCCATGATTGTGAAAGCCTTACGCTGGCTAACAAAGCGTGCGGGTATTGAAATAATATTGGCATCATTATGAAGTCGTGCATACTTGGCAATTTCAGGGCTCCAGCAAACGGCCGCTCTAACGTTGATGTACTTATTGGCAACCATAGCCACACCATTACCGCTTCCGCAAATAATTATTGCTTTGTGAATCTTTCCATCATTCACGGCTTTTGCCAGTGGATGAATAATATCGGGGTAATCAACACTCAGTTTTGAATTAGCTCCAAAATCCTGTACAGTATATCCGAATTTTTTTAATTTACTTTTCAGTTTTTCTTTCAGTTCGTAACCTGCATGGTCGCATCCAATCCCTACAACAATATCAAAATCTTCCATTTGTTAATAAAATTAAAAAAACATAAAAAAATTATAATTGAATTTCAATAATTTAGCTGTTTATATAAATTGTAATAAACTGTATTATAAATAGTTCACATCTTATAAACAATTGAACTTAAAAAATTATTTTCCTTGTTAATTCTTTTTTCATTTTCGGTCTAACCCGGATTTTCATTGTTTTTATCCTTGTTTTTCAACATAAACCACGACATAAAAGTAGCAATAATTTATCAATACTCACAAAATCTTCCCTTGTGTTCATTAATGTTAATAAAGTTTCAAACGTTTAATAAACAAGCTTCGATAAAATAAAAAATGTTAGTTTTATGTTAGTAAAGTTTCAATAATTATAAATACAATTTTTTGAAATTAATTTTATCAACAATACTAACAGGAGTTATTAATAACGATAAAGATTTTTAAATAATAACTATTAACTAATAAAAACTTTTCGCACAATTCTTCAGGCTTGTTTAGTGTTGCTTTAGTTGTACTTTTGTTTTCCTGAAAAGATTATTCACAATGAACATGATCAACGAAATATTAAGGCTGAAAAAAGAGAAGAACGTTGTTATACTTGCACATTACTACCAAACAGCCGATATACAGGATATTGCCGACTTTGTTGATGACAGCCTCGGGCTATCGGAAAAAGCCAGTAATACCAAAGCCGATATTATTTTGTTTGCCGGCGTAAAATTTATGGCCGAGACAGCTAAAATTTTAAATCCGTCAAAAAAAGTGTTACTGCCCGACATGAACGCCAGCTGCTCACTTGCCGATTCGTGCCAACCTGCTGATTTTAAAAAATTCATTGACAAACACCCCGGTTGCGTAGTCGTTTCATATATAAACTGCTCTGCCGAAGTAAAAACTCTTTCGGATATAATTTGCACTTCGGGCAACGCGGTTGATATCGTTAACAGCATTCCCGAAAGTAAACAGATAATTTTTGCTCCCGATAAAAATCTCGGTAATTATATCAACAATATCACGGGGCGGAATATGATTCTTTGGGAAGGAAGTTGCAAAGTTCATGATACGCTGAATCTTCAGGCTATCGTTGATTTAAAAATGGCGCATCCTGATGCCAAATTAATAGCTCATCCCGAATGCCGGCAAATAATTCTTGAAATGGCTGATTTTATTGGATCTACAGCCAAGCTTATACAATTCACACAAACAGACAGCAGCAAAAAATTTATTGTTGCAACCGAAACCGGAGTGCTGCATCAAATGAAAAAATCATCGCCGGGAAAAGAATTTATGGTGGTTCCGGCCGATAAAAACTGTGCTTGCAACGATTGTGAATTTATGAAAATGATTACGGTTGAAAAAATTTACAATTGCCTGCTCACGGAACAGCCCGAAATATTGCTTGATGAAGCCGTGATGGAAAAAGCAAGGGAACCAATCATGAAAATGCTGAAACTTTCGGCAGAAAGGAAAAAATAATCATGATGAAACGAAATCTATTGATTCTTGCATTTCTTTTTGCAGGTATTAATATGTATGCTCAGGATACGGTTGTATCAAACGGCCATGCGGTGTTTTATTACCCTAATAAAAATATTGCCAGCGAAGGTTTCATGTACCGGGGAAAACCTGATGGTTATTGGAAAACATATTACCAGTCGGGCATCCTTAAATCGGAAGGCAACAGAAAAAATTTCCTGCTCGACAGTCTGTGGCGTTTCTATTCCGATTCGGGAAAAGTGGTGCTCGAAATTAATTATTCGGCAGGATTAAAAAATGGTATCAGACGCACCTTTCAGAAGCAACAGATTATTGAAGAAAATTTTATAAACGACGTAAAACAGGGATTCACATTTTATTATTATCCCGATAAAAAAATTAAAAGCAAGGTCAATTTTATTGATGGTCGCGAAGAAGGAACAGGCCGTGAATACGATCATGACGGTAATGTAATAACGCTGATTGATTACAAACACGGATACAATGTAGGAAGCGAAAATATCAATCGCTACCGCGATGGTCTTAAACATGGACCATGGAAAGAATTTTACTACGATGAAATTCTTAAATCGGAAGGTAACTGGTCGTACGGAAAAAAAGACGGCTATTTTAAAGAATACGGTAAAGACGGTAATTTGTTAAGCATACGGAAATACCTGAATGACGTTGAAATTACCGATGCTCCCGAACTTGCAAGCCTACAGGTAAAAACAGATTATTATAAAAACGGAAAACCAAAGATTGTTGCCAGTTATAAAGACGGCATTCCCGAAGGTGTGCGCAGAGAATACGCACAGGATGGACAGATTTTGAAATCCTATATTTTTAAAAATGGTGTAATTGTGGGCGAAGGCATTGTTGATGAGCAAGGACTGAAACAGGGCAAATGGAAAGAGTTTTACGACAGCGGTGAGCAGATGTCGGCCGGCACTTACAAAGATGGAAAAAAGCAAGGGGAGTGGCTCTACTATTTTAAGGATGGAAAACAGGAACAAAAAGGAACCTATAATGCTGCGGGCAAAATTGATGGCATATGGCGCTGGTACTTTGAATCGGGCAATCTGCGCAAAGAGGAAGCGTTTTCAGACGGACTTCCCGACGGTCCCATGAAAGAGCTTTCCGACTCGGGAAGCATAATAATTTCCGGAAATTTTGTAGATGGAGAAGAAGACGGAGAATGGATATACAAAGTGGGCGACGATACTGAAAATGGTTCCTATGTTAACGGAAAAAGGGACGGCTTGTGGAAGCAATACAGCTCCGGTATTTTATATTTTGATGGCAGTTATGTCGACGGCAATGCAAATGGCGACCATATCTGGTATTATGAGAATGGCAAAATAAGAGAAAAGGGAAGTTTTGTAATGGGTAAAAAAGAAGGAAACTGGTCGGTTTTTAATGAAGATGGAACAAAATTGATTACGATAACTTTTGAAGACGGAGTTGAAAAAACTATCGACGGAAGTAAAATTGATAACGATATTGAAAAGTAATTCCTTATATTTGTAGAAGTAGAAAATTAAAACACACCACCCATGTCAAAAGCAAAAATTTTGGTCGTTGAAGACGAATCAATCGTTTCCGAATATATTCTTGCCTGTTTGGGAAGTTCGGGATATCAAACAGTGGGCGTGATAACATCCGGTGAAGCAGCCATAGAGGAATTCGCTGAGTTAGACCCGGATCTGATTCTTATGGATATCAGGCTTAACGGACCCATGAGCGGAACCGAAGCGGCAAGGCTAATACGAAATAATTCAGATGTGCCCATTATTTTTCTTACCGCTTACGCGGATAAGACCACGATAGAAATGGCCAAAGAATCTGAACCATACGGCTATCTCGTCAAACCATTCTACGAAAAAGAACTGCATACCACCATTGAGATGGCGCTTCATAAACACCAGAAGTACATGCAGCTTAAAAAAGAAAAAGAGCTCTATCAATCCATTGCCGAAATAAAACCCTCTAAAGACAGCGTTTTTGTTAGAACAGACAGTGGTTTGAAAAGGATACGTTTTGACGAAATATACTACGTGGAGGCACTCAAAGACTATATCAATATTTTCACGGCAGATGCCAATTTTACAGCGCATACCACCATGAAAGAAATTCTGAGCATTCTTCCTGAAAAAGATTTTATCCGGGTTCATAAATCCTTTATCGCCCGCCTCGATAAAATAGTTACAATCAAGTATACCGAAATTGAAGTCGACGGTATGTCAAGGATTGTGCCAATAGGTAGTGTTTATCGAAAAGATTTATATAATCGTCTAAATAGAGTATAAAAATACTTAGTTATCTTGATGTTATAAGATTTATTTTTTTTGGTCACATTCGTAATGAATTTGTTTTTTTCCTATTTTTGTACGAAAGTTAAACAAAAAAATAAATAAATCCTACAAAAATGACTAAGAAAAAAATCCTTATTGTCGAGGATGAAGTTCTCGTATCAAAGGACATTAAATCGTGCCTGGTAAATGCAGGCTTTGAAATTGTGGATGTTGTTTCTTCCGGCGAAGAAGCTATAGAAACCGCCGAATTGCACGAACCCGACATTATTCTGATGGACATTAAGCTCAAAGGGAAATTGTCGGGCGTGGAAGCCGCAAATCTCATCCGCGATAAAATGGATATCCCCATTATTTTCCTGACAGGTTTCGCCGATCACCAAACCATTGACCGTGCTAAATACACTGAACCTTATGGTTATGTGATAAAACCCTTTAATGAAGCCGAACTTCAAACTACCGTTGAAATGGCCTTGTACAAGCACGAAAAGGACGTTCAGGTTAAAAAAGAAAGAGACCTCTACCATTCTGTCATAGAGAGTAAATCATCGAATGACAGCATCTTTATCAGAGCCGATTACAGGCTTAATAAAGTGAAATTCGAAGACATTTATTACGTGGAAGCGCTGAAAGATTATATTGTCATCAATACCAAAGAAAATATATATACGACGCACGCTTCAATGAAAGACATGGAATATATTCTTCCGGCCAAAGATTTTGTCAGAGTACATCGTTCGTATATAGTGCGCCTCGACAAAATTTATTCAATAAAATATCCCGACCTGGTTATTGAAGGGCGCATGAAAGTGCTTCCGGTTGGCAACCAGTACAAAAAGGAGCTGTTCGACAAGCTTAACCTGATATAGTTTTTGCAGGGAACACAAAGTCGATTTGCTTGCGCGACAGGTCAACACGCTTCACCTGAATTTTCACGTTATCGCCCAGGCGGTAGCGTTTTCTGGAGTATTGCCCAACGGCAACATAATTGTCTTCGTCAAAGTGATACACGTCATCTGTAAGGTCGCGAATAGAAATCATGCCCTCACATTTGCTGTCTGATATTTCTGCGTAAATACCCCATTTGCTGATGCCCGTAATACGGCCCTCGAAAACCTGCCCGAGCTTATCTGAAAGATATTCTGCCTGCTTAAACTTCACCGACATACGTTCGGCTTCAGTGGCGCGACGCTCCATATCCGACGAATGGTCGCATAAATCTTCATACGTTTTTTTATCAGCCGAAGGCTTTCCGGCAAGATAACGCGCTAATAAGCGATGCACCATTAAATCGGGGTATCGGCGTATAGGCGACGTAAAATGTGTGTAATGCGCGAACGCCAGTCCGTAATGTCCGATATTTTGTGTTGAATACACTGCCTTTTGCATGGTGCGTAAGGCAAGCGAATTAATCAGGTTTTCTTCGCCCTTGCCTTTTATTGAAGTAAAAAGCGAATTGAACGATTTTGCCAGCGATTTTGTTGTTCCCGAATTTATGGAATAACCGAGCTTGGCAACGAAAGCGCTGAATATCGATAATTTTTCGGGGTTGGGTTTATCATGGATACGATATACAAATGTTTTTGGTCCCGATTTGCCTTTCAATCCCGAAACATATTCGGCTACGCGACGGTTGGCAAGCAGCATAAAATCTTCAATAAGTTTGTTCGAATCTTTATACTGTTTAATATAAACACCAATAGGCTTGCCCTTTTCATCAAGTCTGAATTTCACTTCTTCTGTTTCAAATGCAATACTTCCCTTGCGGAATCGCGCCTCCCGGAGTTTTAATGCCAGGCTCTGAAGAATGCCGATTTCCTTCGAATATTGCCCCGTTCCTGACTGAATCAGTTCCTGCGCTTCGTCATAATTAAATCGTCGGTTAGATTTGATAACGGTGCGGCCAAACCACTGCTCAACAATATCTGCCTGCTCATTCATTTCAAACACTGCCGAAAAACATAGTTTTTCTTCGTCGGGCCGGAGCGAGCAAACAAAGTTTGAAAGTAATTCGGGAAGCATCGGCACCACGCGGTCAACAAGATACACCGAAGTGCCCCGCTTTGAAGCTTCTTCATCAATGATTCCGCCTTCTTCAATATAATGCGAAACATCGGCAATATGAACACCTACTTCAAAGTTGCCGTTTTCAAGAGTTTTTAACGAGAGTGCATCATCAAAATCCTTGGCATCTTCGGGGTCAATGGTTATTGTAAAAACATCCCTGAAGTCGCGGCGCTTGCTTATTTCTTCTGCAGTAATAGTTACAGGTATTTTATCGGCTTCTTTTGCAACAATCTGAGGAAACGACAAGGGAAAACCAAATTCGGCAAGTATGGAATTCATTTCCACTTCGTGCTCGCCGGGACGCCCTAAAACGGTAATAATTTCACCAAACGGGTTCTTCGAACGTTCGGGCCAGTCTGTAATGCGTGCAATGGCCTTATCGCCGTCTTTGGCGCCCAGAATCCGCTCAAGGGGTATATAAATATCAACCGGCATGGACGAGTGGTCGGGAATTAAGTAAGCGAAGTGTTTGCTTAACTGCATCACTCCGACAAATTCTTCTTTAGCGCGCTGCAAAATTTCAACGACCTGTCCTTCGGTCTTTCGGCCCGGCCTCCGCGGAAACAGCAGCACCTTGACCTTATCTCCGTTAAGGGCATGTCCGGTGCCGTTTGCGGCAATAAAAATATCTTCGCCCGGCTCGTCCGTAATAATGTAAGCCTTACCGGTTTGTTTCATATCAACAATACCTGTCACGTAGTTTTTCTTAGGAGCCAGCGAGGCAAATTTCTCAAAATTCAATTTGTATTTACCGCGCTTCACCTCATTGATACTGCCTTTTTTCAGCATTATCGGAAGCTGCTTTCTCACCAGTTCTTTAGCGGCACTGTCGGTAATGCCCAATGCATGGCATGCCTGTTTATGGTTATATGCCAGGTTCGGGTGCTTTTTAAATAATCCAAGTACTAGCTCACCTATATCAATGGGCTTGCCCGATTTGGCCGATGCTGCTTTTTTTTCGGTTGCCATGAACGTTGTTTTTGTCAGTTCCAAATGTACGGCATTTTGCGATAATATGGTTTTTCAGTTCACTTTGAAATGCCTCATAAACCTGTTGATAATTTCATGATTCGGGCTGCGGCACGCCTTGCGATTAAGAATAATTTTGGATAAAATTACAGAACGGATGAGAAGATTAGTTTTCTTTTTGATTTTAGCGGTGGCATTGAGTTCATCAAAGGCACAGGGATATGATGCCATGTATAAAGACATGCAGAAATCGCTTGTTTCGATAAACGGAAGTCAGGTGATAGGTTATGGCTTTTTCGTTGAGAAAAATCTTGTTGTGGCAAGTTACACCGAGGTTTCGGCTTATACGTATGCTACTATTTCATTTTTACAGCACGAAAAAACCTACACAGTAAATGGCTATGTTGCAGCCGATCCTGAAAATGACCTTGTTCTTCTTGAGGTGGTTTGCGACAGCGGGGCTGCGCTTAAGTTTTCGGCCGACACCGCCCTTGCCGGAATGAAAATACTTTTTGTAGATCCCGAACCGAGCGCCATCAGCAAAATCATGGAAAGTACCGTTGAAGCCGTTAAGGATTACGGGCTTAAAAAAGTTATCAAGGCCAAGGGCGGCGTTTTGCTGCAGAATGCAGGGATGCCGGCACTCAATCAGCGGGGCGAAGTTCTGGGCATGTCAATTAAATCGCCCATGAATGAAATGGATATCAATTATGCAGCACCGGAGGCCGCTATCCGCAAGCTGATATTGCAGAAAAGCACACTGAAAAAACTGGAAATGCTGAAGCCCACATTCGATCATATTGGTAATCAGAATCAAGCTGCAGGTACTGAGAAGAATCAGGAGGTTGTTGAACTTCTGGATCAGGGAAATGCACGGTTAGGGCAAAAAGATTATAAAGCCGCCGTTGATAAATTTTCACAAGCACTGCGCATCAGTCCTAATGATGCCGATGCTTACGTTTTCAGGGGACAGGCAAAATACCTGCAAATGGAGTACAAAGATGCAATCGCGGATTTCAACAAGGCCATTGATATACAGCCTGATTATGCTGAAGCATTTGATTTACGAGGTATTGCAAAAGCCGAACTCGGCGATAAAGCCGGCGCCTGCGAAGACTGGCAGAAATCATTTGAACTGGGATTTAATCCGGCGTTCAAACTACTGAAAGAGTTTTGCGATGTTGAAAAAATGAAATAAATTTTCAGCACCTCCGTTGTTATCTCATAAAGCCCTTAGACTTGCAGATGTGAATAATCCGCGAACCCTATTTGTTGTTACAATTTTTAGTTCCGTTTTATTCTTTTTCGCCGTAAGGCTAATGGGGCAAACGCCTGCATTGCGTTCTCCGCTCGATATTCCGCTGTCCGTTGTAGGTACATTTGGCGAATTGCGTCCCGACCATTTTCATACAGGTATTGATTTTACTACAAAAGGCGAATCGGGCAAAAATATTTACGCCGTTGCCGATGGCTATGTTTCACGAATTAAAATTTCTGCAACAGGCTATGGACGGGCTATTTATATCAATCATCCCGGAGGGTTCACTTCTGTTTATGGGCATCTGGAGGCATTTAATGTGCTGGTAGATGATTATATCCGCAGGAAGCAGTATGAGAAAAAATCGTTTGAAATTGATTTTTCGCCCGACGAGGCTCTATTTCCGGTGCACAAAGGAGATATCATCGGATATTCAGGAAATTCAGGCGCGTCAGAAGGGCCTCACCTGCATTTTGAAATTCGAAACAGTCGTACCGAGCATCCTGAAAATCCTATGTTATTTGGTATTGGCGCTGCCGACAACATCGGTCCGCAAATTGAAAAGATAAGATTATATCCCTTGCGGAATAATAGTCGGGTGGAAGGCAAGGCCGCCATTATGGATGTTGAAATAATTAAAAAGGACTCGCTTTTTATCCCTAAAGAGAAAGATACTCTTGTTGTTTCCGGAAGTTTTTATCTTGGTCTGCTTGCCGAAGATCCGCAAAACGGATCGGCCGAAACAGGGCTTTACAGTGTGCGCATTTTTGCTGACGGAGGTTGTTTTTATGCATGGAGCATGGATTCACTCGACTTTGCTCAGGGGCGTTTTGTCAACACATTTATTGATTACGCGGAATATAAAAAAACGGGAAACCGATTTATTACAACCCTGATTCAGCCGGGAAACAGGCTGCCGATTTATTCAACCAATAAGTCAGACGGCATTTTATCTTTTGGCGATACTCTTATTCATGCCATCACCGTTGTTGCGGCTGATTTTGCCGGAAACAAATCTGCACTTCGGTTTTATATTAAAAGTTCGAATGCTTCTAAAGCTGAAGAAAAGATTGCTGAAAGCACCAACAAAAAAGTCTATTATTACGGGATGAGCAATAAGTACGAAGGCGTTGATATCATTGTTGAGATTCCGCCTAACGCCCTTTATGATTCCGTATTGTTTAATTGTGATCAGAAGAAAGCGCTTCCGGGAGCATTCTCAAAAACATACGCCGTACTTGATAAATTTACACCGGTTCATTCATACATCAACATAAGCATAAAGCCCGACAAAGAGGTGGCTCCACAATATCGCGATAAGCTCGTCATGGTATATAGCGACGGTCCTGCAAGGTTAGCCGTAAAAGGATTGTGGGAGAACGGATTTTATACGGCACGCGTGCGCCGTTTTGGCGATTACTCCCTGCTTGCTGATACTATACCTCCCAAACTGAAAGCACTCAATTTTACCGAGAATAAAAATGTTTCAGGGCAAACGGATTTGAAAGTAAAAATTTCAGATGAACTTTCAGGAATATCGAGCTACAACGCCTACCTTAACGGGCAATGGATATTAATGGAATACGATGCCAAAAACGATTTGCTTACGTATAAAATTGATGAAAAGGCAACGACAGGGAAAAATGAATTTTTACTTGATGTTACGGATGTCTGTGGCAATAAATCCACGCTGAAGATAGGGCTTCGGTTTTAGAATTTTGTATTTTTGAATAACGATTGGCAGAAATTTTGATTATTGAGGTACCTTTGCCAACCTATGATAAATCTGATGAATATGAAAAAATGGATCGCAATACCGGCAGCAGCAGTAATGTTATTTACCGCTAAATGTGCTGTTTCGCAAAACCTTCCGATTGATTCTTCTACCAAACTGATCACCTATAAAGAAGTCGTGAAACAGGATGGAGAGCCGGGAAAAACGTATAATCTTGCTATTTCCTGGATAAACTCTTTCTATGATAATCCATCGGAAGCTACCCGCTTAAGAGATCAGGTTAATAATAAAATTGAAATCCACCACCGTTTCAAGGTGTATAACAAGGATAATAAAGGCGTAAAAACCGATGCGGCCGTAATTGATTATGTAATGTTTCTGGAATTCAAAGAAAACAGATACCGATACTCCATTTCCAACTTCAATGTATTGCGGGTTTCAAAATTCCCGCTTGAGCGCTGGATGAATAAAACCGACCCTCAATACACACCGGTATGCGATGATTATCTGAAACAGGTTGATGAAACCATCAACGGAATTATCAAGAGTTTGAAAGAAGGTCTTAAACCCAAAGTTGTTAAAGAAGATAACTGGTAGAATTTTATAGAAAATGAAAAAAATCCCCGCATTATTTTCCCTGATTATACTATTGGCTGTTTGCATAAAAGCTGATGCACAAGGCACTTTGCAGTTCAGCCAGGTAATCATTGTCGGTTCTACCCTGCAAACAGTTCCATCGGGCAAGGTATGGAAAGCTGAGGCTATTTTCGGCGAACAGATCAATGCCTGCATGCCGGTCGATTGCTTCGCCAGCTCGTATTATGCCAAGGGTATCGCCACCGGAATGTATGTCAACGGTATGCTCATCCCTTCGAGCATCCGCGGATATAAGTCATCACACACTCTTTATACCGACAATATTTGCACCAGCTCTGCCGGTGGCGGTTATGATTTAACCTGTGCCAATAAAGCGCCCGACCCAAACATACTCCCGATGTGGCTGCCTGCAGGCACTACACTCAAGTCGCTTGGAACTACTTCGTTTATTTCGGTGGTCGAATTCAATGTTATACCGTAATTACGCTTTTATTATTCATAGCAGCCCGCAATAAGTATTATTCTTCACGTTTGTTTATATTTGTAAACTAATGCAGATATAGCCGCCGGGCACAATGGCATTCCTAAAATTCATACATAAAAAACCTGCTGATAATTTTCGGAATCTTCCGGACGAGGAACTTATTGCCCGATATAAAACAGAAGAAAATAATGAACTGGTAGGTGAATTATACAACAGGTATATACATTTGGTAACCGGTCTTTGCTATAAATATCTTAAGAATGAAGAAGATTGCCGCGACGCCGTGATGCAGGTTTTCGAAGGATTGTTTACATCGCTCAAACAGCACGAAGTGGCAAATTTTAAAAGTTGGATATACAGCGTTTCAAAAAATTACTGCCTGGCGGTATTGCGCAAGAAACAGGGAATTTACATGCTTGATACCGATACTGCCGAAAAATTTATAGGCGAATTTGTGGAATTTGCAGATGAGGTGACTCTGAATAGCGCATTTAAAAATCCGGATACCAGCGAACGACTTATGGAGGCAATGAATAAACTGAACCACGACCAGCGCACTTGTATTGAATTATTTTACCTTCAGGATAAATCATACAAAGATGTTGTTGAAATGACCAGTTATAGCATGCTTCAGGTAAAAAGTTTTATTCAGAACGGCAAACGCAATCTGAAAATAATCATGAGCAATAACCATGAATAAACAGACAAATAACCGGCTTTTTTCTGTTAATGGCTGCCTTTCACAGGAAGCCCTGCTGCTCTATGTTAATGGACGGTTGCCGGATACCGAAAAACTCGCCGTGGAAGAGCACATTACACATTGCTTGCTCTGTTCCGACGCAATAGAAGGTTTTGCTGAAATGAAGAATCCGGATGCCGCCGAATTGATGATTAACAACCTGCGTTCCGATGTGTTGTCTTCCGTATCAAAAAAAAACATAAAAATCGGTGGTAATTATAGGCGACGTTCATTTATTACATGGAGTGCTGCCGCTGCAATTGCTGCTGCGATATTCATTTCCTGGTTCTCGCTTACGCGAATCAAAGAATCCAAAGAAGACACGGCAATATCAGAGAACCTGAAGAAAAGCCGTGATTCTGAAATCCCCCAGAGCGGTCCTGCCGCAGCAGATTCGATAGTGACGGCTTTTGAAAAATCCGCTCCGGATAAAAGTACAATCACCGACATCAGACAGCAGGAAGACATTTCTAAAAGTGGCAAAGGTGGGTATGTTGCTCCTGATTACCGAAATTATGGATGGGCGGACGATTCACTGGCGATTTCAGAAAATCTGCGCGAAGATGACAAAGACGGTGACAAGTTGAAAGACAAATTGGTGGTGTCCGGAGAAGATCAGCAAAATATCATCGTTCAGGGCGGCATAGCAAAGGAAGAAGAGAAGAAAACTGAAACCAAAAATGTTGAACCGGGAGGGACTACGGCAACCACCACTACAGATGAAGAATTGGAGCAGAACTACAAATTTGATTATGGAATAGCCTCAGGAAAAAAGAAACAGAGGGACGTGTTGCCTGAGCGAAGCATCAATGGAAATGAACCTATAGATGGCACAGAAGCGACTGGCGGTTCAGGCACCGGCGGCGATCAGCTTTTTGCTGAAGCAATGGCACTTTACAATACAGGCGATTTTAGCGGCGCCATTATCAAATATGAAGCATTGCTGCAACAAAATAAAAACTACGACGCAGCTCGTTATTATTGTGCACTTTCATACTATAACAGCGGAAACGGCGCAAAAGCACTTTCATATCTGGATAAACTTTGCAAGGAAAAAACGTCCTCATTTTTTGAGCTCGCTCAATGGCAAAAGGCCCTAATTCTTATCGCGCAGGGCGAACTTAAACACGCCCGAAATCTGTTGAATGATATTGTTGCCGCGAATGGAACTTTCAGCTCTCATGCTAAAGCAAAACTGATCGAAATCGAAGAAAAATAGTTAATTAATTTCCTTTTCCGGACGCCGCCAGCTCCTTACATGCTTCACTTCGTTTGACCAAAAGCACATATTCTCATTTATTTATATATTCAAAAAGGCAACCTTTTCAGGGAAATTTCGTCTTATATACACTATCAAACATTTAATTATTATTAAATAATGCCTATCAATCTGAATTTTTTGATTTTCTGATATTAAGCATTAAATTTGTTCGTTCATTCCGGGGGGAAAGTTTTAACCAAAAAATGCATCAATGACACAAAAAATACTCCTTCGTCTATTTTACACTACAATTATTTTCATTTTTTTTACGGTACAGTCGGTGGTTGCCCAGCCCGGTTGTCCTGCCGTAAATGCCGGTCCTGACCAGAACTTGGGCTGCAATGCCGGGTGTGCACATCTTGATGCCACTTATATTGCAACAGGAACGACTACAAACTATACGTGTACTTCTATTCCTTATACACCTCCGTATCCCTACAATACGGGCACACCTATTCTTGTAAATATTGATGATGTTTGGAGTAATGCCATTCCGCTTCCTTTTAATTTTTGCTATTATGGAACAAATTATAATCAGATAGTGGTTGGCTCCAACGGCTGCATAACATTTGATATGTCAAATGCCGGCGGCTATTGTCCCTGGTCTTATACGGCAACTTGTCCTTCTTCCAGTCTTATCCTGAATTGTATTTTTGGACCCTATCAGGATATCAATCCTGCCCTTGGCGGAAGTATGTATTATGCCATTCTTGGAACATGGCCATGCCGCACTTTTGTTGTGAATTATTATCAGATTCCGGAATTTTCATGTACCACACTTATCAATACCAATCAGATTGTTCTTTACGAAAGCACTAACGTGATTGAAGTCTATATGCAAAATAAGCCTCTCTGTTCTACCTGGAACAGCGGCAATGCACTGGTGGGTATTCAGAACGCAACAGGGACCGTTGGCTGTGTCGCCCCGGGAAGAAATACATCGCAATGGTCGGCAACCAATGAAGCCTGGCGCTTTACTCCTACCGGAACACCAAATGTTACCATCGAATGGCTTGACCAAAATCTTTCATCTATCGGCACTACCGATACACTCACTGTTTGCCCTACCGCCAACACAACATACACCGCCGTTGCAACTTATACTAATTGCAATGGAAATGTAATTACGGTTACCGATCAGGTAACGATTAATGTTGCCGGCGGTTTTTCAATGACGGCCAACCCTGCCGACACTGCGATTTGTATCGGAGAAAGTGTTACGCTGAACGGTACCGGCAATCCCGCATGGAACTATTCATGGGCACCTTCAACAGGGCTTTCAACAACAACAGGACAAACAACGGTTGCAACGCCTGCCACAACAACTGTGTATACCGTTACTGCCATTGATCCGGTTAATAATTGTACGGCTTCTCAAACAGCCACCGTAAATGTGAATCCATTGCCCATTATCAGCTTTAATCCTGCCAACCCCGGGATTTGCTACGGGCAGTCGATACAGGTTACGGCTTCGGGTGCCGACACCTATGGATGGGCGCCTCCGGCAGGACTTTCAGCCGTTGTTGGTCCAACAGTTACTGCCGGACCAACAACCACTACTACATACACCGTTACTGCAACCGACAGCAACCAGTGTACAAACACAAATAGTGTGACAGTGAATGTGGCGCCTTTACCGAATGTGGTTATCAACGCTTCAAAACCTGAAATTTGCCGTGGCGACACCGTGTTGTTGACTTGCTGGGCCAATGGAAATATTGTATGGACTCCTCCAACTGGACTTTCAACTACTACCGGAAGTACAGTTGTTGCTTCGCCGCTGAGCACAGTACATTATACCGTTACGGTTGATAATGGCGGCTGCATGGGTACCGATGATTTTAACCTTGTAGTGAATCCATTGCCCTCAATTGATTTTAATGCCGATAAAACCGAAGGCTGTGAGCCGTTGATAGTTCATTTTTCTGATAATACAACGCCCGCTGTACTGAGCTGGAACTGGAATTTTGGTCAGCCTCCGGGTTCAAATACCACGTCGCATCTGCAAAATCCTATTCATGCGTTTCCATTCGCAGGCAAGTACGACATTACACTGTCAGTTATTTCGGTTGATGGCTGTTATATCAGCCAGACATTACCTCAGTACATTACCGTTTATCCAACGCCTGTGGCTGAGTTTACATCTGTACCAACAGTGATTTCTATCCTTGACTCTACGGTTTGGTTTTCCGATCAGTCGGTGGGCGCAAGTAAATGGCAGTGGGATTTTGGCGACTATTATATGGATGGAAATGCATCCGATATTCCCAGCCCGATACATACTTATTCCGACACGGGAACATTTCTGGTTACGCAGATTGTTACTTCTGAATTTGGCTGTACCGATACTGCTATGAAAAACATCCTTGTGGAACCCAATATCGCTCTTTTTGTTCCCAATGCTTTTACGCCGAATCACGACGGGCGTAACGACAAATTCTTTGTGTTAGGCGATGGTATCATGGAGTCCGATTTTAAGTTGCGCATATTTGACCGCTTGGGCCGCCTGGTGTTTTTCACTCCTAACCTGCATGCCTCATGGGATGGTTTTGTAGATGGTGAAAAAGCGATGGAAGGTGTTTATACGTGGGTAATTTATTATATGGATGTGAAGTATAATATGCATAAAATTAAAGGTTTTGTAACCTTGATTTACTAAATGTGTATTAACGCTCAAGTCTTCTAGGCGATCCAATCTGAGATCGCCTTTTTTCGCAGGTCGTATTTTGAAAATTTTCGTCACGAAACAACCTTTAGAGTAAAACGCCTGTCTTTAATTCCTTGAAAATGCGGAAATTCACTTTTCGTTTTTTTCAGGGCATAAAAAAAACAAAAAAATTAAAACGATGAAAAAAGTATTTTTAATACTGGCTACTGCCATTGTATTCGGTTATCTGCCATCCTTTTCGCAAAATAATCTTTGTGTTCAGAGCAGTCCTTTTTGTACCGGAACTACGTATAATTTTGCCGCCGGTGTAAATGCCGGCACTGCCGAAGTGGGCGCAAATTATGGCTGTTTGTTTTCGCAGCCGAATCCTGCCTGGTACTATATGCAGGTAGGAATCAGCGGCACTATTGAAATTCAGATGCAGAGTACTCCTCAGGTTGACATTGACTTTTGCTGCTGGGGACCTTTCTCAAATCAAACCACTCCCTGCGTTGCTCAGCTGACTGCGGGAACTGCGCCTACACACTCATCTCCGGGACCCTCCCCCGATTATCCTTCACAGAATATGGTTGACTGCAGTTACAGTATTAACCCAATTGAATATTGTTATATTCCGAATGCCGTTACCGGAACGTATTATATTCTATTGATTACTAATTATTCGAATTTACCCTGTAATATTATTTTTAGTCAGACGGGTGGTACGGGAACAACAAATTGTGGTATACTGGCACCACCCATAAACGGCGATACCGTGTGCCTGGGCGAAACAATCCACCTGAGTGTGAATAATCCCGTACCGGGCGCCGGGTACAGCTGGACCGGCCCGAATGGTTTCACTTCAACAGCAATGAACCCTTCAATTCCGAACGCCACAGCGGCCATGTCGGGCACTTATTCGCTTACCATAACAATTGGTACGCAAGTCAGTCCGGCTGTTACTGCTGTTGTAATAGTCAATCCCAATCCTGCAATTAGTGTATCACCGGTTACTGCAGCAATATGTGTTGGTACCGCTGTTGATTTAACCGGTTCCGGAGCATCCAATTATGTTTGGACGCCTGCGGCATCACTTTCGTCGCCAACGGGAACAACCGTCGCTGCCTCGCCAACGGCGACAACCACCTATTCAGTAATTGGTACGGATACCAACGGATGCACCGGTTCGGCAAATATTACCGTTACTGCGACATACGGACCTGTTATAACTGTTACGGCAAACCCTGACCATATCTGTGCCGGCGATAGCAGTCTACTGAAGGTTAATGGAAATGCCCAGAGTTATTCATGGTCTCCGGCAGCAACTTTAACGAATCCGTCAGGACAGTCAACAACCGCATTTCCTTTGGTCACAACTTCATATAGCATAGTGGCGGCAAATGGCGGATGCAACAGTACCGCCGAGGTTACTCTTATAGTTAATCCCGTGCCGGCTATTGATTTCTCTGCCGATAAAATAGAAGGCTGCGAACCGCTTATCGTCAACTTCTTTGATAATACAACCCCCGCTATAGATAACTGGGTGTGGGATTTTGGTACTGATGCTGCGTCAAACAATATATCTTATCTGCAGAATCCCGAACATGCATTTTTGTTTGCCGGTACGTTTGATATCTCATTAACGGCGACTTCAACAAATGGATGTAAAACCACCTTCATCAAGCCCGAAATGATACACGTTTTCCCGATTCCCGTGGCCGAATTTACCTCAGTGCCAACTGTTATCTCAGTACTCGATTCTACGGTTTGGTTTTCCGACCGGTCTTTTGGTGCCAGCGTCTGGCAATGGGATTTTGGCGATTATTATCTGGATGGAAATACTTCCGACATTCCCAACCCAATGCATAAGTATTCCGATACCGGTACTTACGTAGTTACCGAGATTGTTACTTCTGAATTTGGCTGTACCGATACTGCCACAAGAAATATAATTGTCACACCCAATAGCGCACTTTTTGTTCCCAATGCATTTACGCCCAATCACGATGGGCTGAACGACCGGTTTTTTGTGTCAGGCGATGGCATTATGGAATCCGATTTTAATTTGCGCATTTTTGACCGATGGGGTCGTCTTGTGTTTTTTACTCCCGACCTGCATGCCGCCTGGGATGGCTTAATAGCCGGCGAAAAAGCCAGGGAAGGCGTCTACACCTGGCTGATTTATTATATGGATGTGAAGTATAATATGCATAAAATTAAAGGCTTTGTAACCTTGATATATTAAAAAAGGGTATTCTGAAGATAATGCATGGGTCGGGAAACCGACATTTTTCATGTGTATGACCCTTCATACAATGAACATGAAAAAATTACGTTAAGTTTAATATCATTGCACCATAGCGACGAATACTGATAGCCGCTGAAAGCAAAATAGTATTGTGGTAGCATCATTATTTTCTTTAAATTTATCACATGAATATTGAAGAATTCAGGGAGTATTGCCTTTCGAAAAATGGCGTTACCGAAAGTTTTCCTTTTGACGAAAGTACGCTTGTATTTAAGGTTATGGACAAGATGTTTGCCCTCACCAGTCTTGATACGGCATTTCGCTTCTCGGTTAAATGTGACCCTGAAACAGCCATTTCGCTCCGTGAGGAATATCCATGTGTGCAGCCGGCCTGGCATATGAACAAGACGCATTGGAACATGGTAATTGTTGACGGGTATGTAGATGATGAAACACTCAAAGGCTGGGTTGACCTTTCGTATGAGCTGGTAGTATCAGGTCTTACGAAAAAGCAAATCGAAAAATTATTGGGCGGTTCTAAACCCGCAGCACCTAAAAAAAACAAAAAATGAATTTCCGAAAGTTCATTTTGCTTGTTGTATTGATTTGTGCTGCTTGTATCACGGCGCCTTGTCAGAAGGTGCTGATCATTGAAAAGCCCGGGAACAGGGTGAGCTATAAATTTTATGAAGGCAATTACATCCGCCTGAAACTCATCGGCGACTCCACAGTTATTGAAGGAAAAATAAACAGTATCGGCGATTCTACGATTTTAGTCGGATATAATTATGAAGTCCGGACTTCACAGATTGATATGCTGTATAAGGCCCGGTGGGGTTTCACGCTGTTGTCATCGGCGCTGATAATGGGAGGCACGGCCTACTTCGCCATTGATGTCGTAAATAATGTAATTAATGGTGATAAGCCGGTGGTGCGAACCGGAACAATCATTGCCTCGGGAAGCATGCTTACCGCAGGATTTGTCACAAGCTTATTCAGATACCGCAAATGCCCTGTGGCAAAAAAAAACTGGAGAGTCAAAATTCTTGATCTCTCCAGCAATAAGAACACGCCCTGAATTAAATCACCTTCATCAAATCTTTGATGATGGTCGTCATTTTGGGCTCAGCGCTGTTCGCGGCCTGTATAACTTCTTCGTGGCTGACTTCAACAATTTTTCCTTCAACACCCAGATCGGTGATGATAGAAACGGCAAAGGCCTTCATCCCGCCGTGACGGGCAACCATAACTTCGGGAACTGTTGACATGCCTACAGCATCGGCACCGATTACACGCATATACTTATATTCGGCAGGAGTTTCGAAACATGGACCTGAAACCGCTGCATAAACACCGGTTTGATATGGGATGCCATGTTTAGCTGCAATTTCTTTTGCTTTATTGATAAGTTCCTTATCATATGCATCGCTCATATCCGGGAAACGGGGTCCGAGTTCGTCATAGTTCTTGCCCATCAACGGGTTAGACGGAAGCAGGTTAATCTGGTCGGTAATAATCATGATATCGCCCACTGCAAAATTCGGGTTTACGCCACCGCTGGCGTTTGATAGCACCAGTGTTTCTATACCCAGATATTTCATAACCCTTACCGGAAATGTGAGTTCCTGCATGCTCCATCCTTCGTAATAATGGAAACGCCCCTGCATGGCCAGAACGGGCACGCCGTTGAGCGTTCCGAATATGAGCTGACCTTTATGCCCAACCACGGTAGAAACCGGGAAATTGGGGATTTGTTCGTATGGCAATGCGGTCTTAATCTCAATTTCATTTACCAGGCCGCCAAGTCCTGTTCCCAGAATGATACCAATTTTGGGGCTGATGTCAACTTTACTGCGGATAAATTCTCCGGTTTGTTTAATTTTTTCGAGCATAGCTGTTTATTTTAGTTGTAATGTTTTGTTTGTCCGGTTCATAAAAATCGGCCTTCACGGGAAGGCAAAAAATCGGTAAATCGTCAATTTTTGCTTTGGTTTCCGGCTCAGCGAGCCTTGCTGCATCCTTTGAAGTTGTGATAATCACATTTTTACCGGGTGCAAAATTAGTAAATTTTTTTCTGATATGATACAAATCCTCGTTAGCATAATCCTGATGGTCGCGAAATTGAAGCGTGACAACTTTCGAATATGTCTGTTTTAGATGTGTTTCAAGAGGCTCAGGGTTGGCGATGCCTGCGAATAAAAGGACTGACTGTGCCTGATTGATGTCGTCCCCACTACGAATACCTTCCGATGTAATACCATACGCTTTTCCGTATCTGATATGGGAAAAGAAGACATCCTGTGCGGCATCCGGCTTCAGTTTGTTTACGATATTTTCTCGTTCGGAAGCACTTATTTCCGGCGGGCATTTGGTAACAACAATTAAATCGGCACGTTTTGCCCCGCTGCGGAATTCGCGCAAATAACCGGTGGGCAGCATGAAATCTGATGAATACAGGCTGTGGTAGGGTGTAAGAAGCACATTCATTCCGGCTTTTACGGCACGGTGCTGGAAAGCATCGTCAAGTATTACAACATCAATTTCCGGAGATATTTCCAGCAATTTTTTAATGCCGTGAGCCCGCTTTTCATCAACGGCAACCCTCAGTCCGGGAAATTTTTGATGAAGCTGCATGGGCTCATCGCCTATGATTGCTGCATTTGAATTTTTATCTGCCATTACAAAGCCGGTGGATTTTCGTCCGTAACCGCGGCTGAGTACTGCAACATTCAGTCTCTGCTCCAGCAGCAATCCTGCAATGAATTCTACCATGGGTGTTTTGCCTGTTCCGCCAACGCTGAGATTGCCCACGCATATCACAGGAATATTAAACCTGTGCTGTTTGAATATCCCAACAGAATAGCATACATTTCTGAACCAAGTAATGATGCCGTAAAGTATGGCAAATGGCAGCAGCAGGATGCGAAGAAATTTTATTACGGGATGATTTTCCAACAATAATCCAATTAATATGATGTGCAAACGATTTTATACGGTATTTATGATAGGAATGTTCGGAAAAAAGGCACAAAATCAAGACATCACATATATGAAATAGTATTTATCCAAGGCAATAACAAGTCGAAATTTGTAAAAATAAAAGGCAATAGAGGGCTTCTACCTTGTCTGAAGAGATTAATTTAAATTCAAATAAAACGCATAAAAAGCCATATTATCAGACCGTTTCAACGATTTTTTTCAATGCTTTACGGTCAACTTTACCGTTCACATTGAGTGGGAAGGCGTCCATATTTCGGACCACAGAAGGTATCATATAAGCCGGAAGGCGTGTCCGGAGGTAGCTCATTAATGCGTCTTCCGTGCCTTTATATTTTTCAAGTACCAGCTGAATGATGGCATTTCCGCGCGCATCCTGCAAAGGCACAGCCACCACGTTACTCAGTCCGGTATATTCCCTTGCGTGATGTTCTATTTCGCTCAGTTCAACCCTGAATCCCTGAATTTTTACCTGATTATCCAAACGGCCGCAAAACATAAAATCACAGTCATCATCCACAAAACAAATATCGCCGGAGCGGTAAAAACGAATTATCTCGCCATTCATCTCGATATGAATAAATGCTTCGCTGTTTTTTTGAGGGTTCTTCCAGTATCCCGGTGTAAGCTGGGTTCCGGCAAGGCAGAGCTCGCCTTTGGTTCCGTCGGGAACAATGGTTCCGTTCTCATCAACCACTACTGCCAGCGTGCCTTTCATGGGCTTACCGATGCAGACAATGCCATTATATTCTTTATCCGCGGCAGCGGTATTAGAGCAATCATACGTCAGGCAGAAAATAGTAGCTTCTGTAGGTCCATAAACGTTTTGCACCAATGCGTTCGGTACACATTTTTTCCATTCCTGCGTGAGGTCGTTATATAAGGCTTCGCCGCAAAACAGCGAATAGCGCATCTTTTCGAGGCGCACTTCATCAAAATATTTTCTCAGGAACGAAAGTACCGACGGCACCATCAGGGCAACCGTAATTTCATGATCTTCAAGAATAGTATAGGCTGCCGTATATTTTATTTCGCCCGACGGCACCGGATACACGCAGGCGCCCACGGTAAGCGGAACCAGATACGACATCAGCGAAAGGTCAAACGTGAGGTCGAAGATTTGCAGCACGCGGTCGTTCTCATTAAGCTCATAGCCCAGTGCAAAAAATGCTTCTATGAATGCATTAAGATTTCCGCGGGTAATAGGCACACCCTTGGGAATGCCCGTACTTCCTGATGTAAATAGAATATAGGCTGTTGCCGAATCATCGGTTTCAATAATTTCGGGAACGCTTGAATTGCCTGTTAATACCGATGTATCAATAATCGGGAATTGTGCATCTTTTCCGATAATATCATACACTTTTTCCGGTAAACTTGTCAGGATGAGGTCAAGGCCGGCCTGAGCCGTAATGAGCATATTGCGTTCTGCCGGATTTTCGGGATTGATTGGAACAAAAGCTTTTCCACAAAACAATGCGGCAATGTTTGATGCGTAAGTTTCAATATCATTATTGGTGATAACGCCGATATGTCTGGCTTCGGGGTGGGTTTTAAACACATCGGCGATGCCGCTTATTTTCGCACCCAGAGCTGCATATGAGCTGAATACATCACTGAAACAAAATGAGTTTTTTGCAGCGTGATTAAGTATTGCTGCGGAAATAGAATCAAGCATTTTCATAAAAAGAAACGTTAACCACTGTTTATCTTGCGTCTGATGTCTGTTGTCTTAAATCTAATTTCCAAGTCCTTTTACCTTTGGTTTTCCGGCAATGAAATCTTTCAGATAAAAGGGTTCGAAAAGCGCCGTATTTTCAAAATTTGAATTTATGAAATGCTTGTCAGACAAAGGCGCCATGAAACATGCCGAGGGCTGCACATCATCCATGAATACTGCATTTGCTTGCCCTTCAAATAAGGATTTGCATTTGGCAGAACCGTCCCCGGCGAACATCATTGTGTGGCTTTTTAATAATTCAAAAAACGAATGTTCGTCAATGATATCGGCCACAGTCGCAGTAAGCGGATTCATTAGCATATCAAACATTGCCTGATACACTTCCATGCGGCGCGCATCTATCATAGGGCAAAAAATAAGTTTTTCATTATTTCCGGGGATGCGTTCTTTAACAATTTCCCGCATTCCCCATGCAAGTGATTCGAGTGTGCTCACCGCGATCAGCGGCTTATCAAGCGCGAAGCACAAACCCTTGGCCGTTGAAACGCCTATTCTCAGACCGGTATAAGACCCGGGGCCCATGCTTACGGCCACGGCATCAATTGCATTTAATGAGATGCCTGCTTCTTTGAACACTTCTTCAATAAATACGGTAACACGCGATGCATGCGACCGTTGTTCATTCGTTTCGCGAATGGCAATGATATTTCCATTGTCCGAAAGTCCGACGGAACAAATTTGAGTGGCAGTTTCAATATTTAAAATCAGGGGCATGATGCGGTTTACGTGGACATTAATTATTTTTTCTCTTCAAAAAGGTTCTTTTTGTCCACTTTTTTAACGGCGTCGCCGTCTTTCAGTTTTTTGGTAATGGCCGAATAGGGCGCAGCCACCACTTCCTGTCCGTCTTTAATACCTTCCAGAATCTGAATATTGGTGTTATCCTGAATGCCGGTTTTTACCTTCTGCATTTTCACTGTTCCATTTTCAAAAACAAAGACGTATTCGTTTTCGGCCAGCACTTGTTTTTCGCGTACTGCTCCATTTTTCGAATCATCAGCCTGTCCGGGCGGTGGAGGTTCTCCGTCTGTTTTCGCTTCAATTTTCTTTTTTGCGGAAGTATCTTCACGCGTTGTTACTGATTGGATAGGAACGGTAAGAACATTAAACTGAGTTTCAGTCTGAATATCTACAGTTGCCGACATACCCGGTCTGAAGGGCGACAGGTTCGGATATTTCGGATTGATAAGGTCGCTATAGGATTCCGACAGCAACCGTACTTTAACGTCAAAGTTAGTAACCTGATCGGCGCTGAGTCCGCTTACATTGGCCGAATTGGCAATTTCTGTTACCACACCCCTGAATTTGCGGTTGAGGTAAGCATCTACTTCAATGAGTGCGGTATCGTTCAGGCTTACCTTGACAATATCGTTCTCGTTCACGCTAACCAGCACTTCCATTTCGGTAAGGTTGGCTATGCGCATGATTTCAGTTCCCGCGAATTGGGTCGTTCCCACAACGCGTTCGCCTTTTTCAACACTGAGTTTGGAAATTGTTCCGTCAACCGGTGAAATAACCGAAGTTTTGCTGAGATTCTCTTTGGCCTGTTTAACGGAAGCGCCCGTACTCTGTGCCTGGTATTGTGCTCCTTTATAAGCTTCTTCAGCGGCCGCCACTTCTTCTTTGGCAACTTCATACGCGGCTTTGGCGGCATCGTATTCCGACTGTGAGATGGCGTTCTGTTTGTACAGTGTTTCGTTGCGCTCATAAGTTGATTTTGCATTGATAAACTGTGCTTTTACCTGCGCCAGCCGGGCTTTTGCATTGGCTTCGTTGGCTTTTTGCGAATTCATGGTAGCCACCATTTGTTCGTAGCTCGATTCGTAAATATCAGGTTTTATCTTAGCCAGCAAATCGCCTTTTTTTACTTTGTCGCCTTCTTTCACATACAGCTCCACAACTTCGCCCGAAACGTCAGGCGAAATCTTTACTTCAAGCTCGGGCTGTATCTTTCCGCTTGCCGAAACGGTTTCAATAATAGTTCTTTTCTGCGCCAGTTCCGTCGATACTTTTTCAACTTCTTTACCGCCAAATACGCCGGTCTTTTTAAGTACCGCAAGAAGCACTGCCAGGGCCACCACCCCGATTATCACAATTTTTGTTACTTTTTTCTTTTTCATAAACCCGATTAATTAAGTTTCAATGGCCGGCCCTGATAAAAATCTAACACCGTAAGCCTGAACACGTATTCATATTTTGCTTGCAGCAGGTCTGACTGAGATTTAGCCAGCTTGTTTTTAGCATCGTTATAATCTGTTGCGTTGACCATACCAACATTATACTTCTGTTCGGTATATTTGAACGACTCCTGAAGCGCATCCACAGATTTGCTTGCTGCATCATATCTGTTCAGGGCGCCCAGGGCATCGGCGAAAGCCTGCTGTATGGCCTTGCTCAGTTGATTTTTGGTCGCCTGTAGCTGGTACTCATAGTTTTTATATGAGATTTTTGCTGTAGCTATGGCTGTTTTGCTTTGCCATTTATTAAAAATGGGAACGTTGAGATAAAGCCCTATCGATTTATTCTCATTTGATTTAATTTGATCGTTGAACGATTTTGTAGCGTATTCATAGGAATAAGTAGGCGCGTAAACAATCTCGCCACCCGAGGTACTGCCAATGGGAATCAGGCCACTCTGAGATACACTGCTTATTTCTTTAGATGCCCCTGAATATCCTGTTCCCCAACTTCCGTTCAGTGTGAGGTTGGGGCTGATGCTGCCCCAGGCAATGCAAACCCCTTTTTTCGCACTCTGTAATTTAATTTCGGCACTTTTTATTTCGGGCTGTATGGTGAGCGCTTTATTAAAGATTTCTTCGGGCTTTGAAAGCAGGGATGATGCGTCGGGATTGGCGAGGGTCGGCTTTACAATTTCCAGTCCATCAGCAGTAGGAAGTTCCATGAGCTGCGATAATGTGATGTACGAAAGCACGAGCTGGTTCTGGGCATTCACGAGCTGGTATTCTTCTGATGCCTGCTGAGCCTGCAATGTGAGCAATGAGCCTTTGGCAACCGAGCCGGCATCATACAGTTTCTGCATACGATCCACCTGCTGTTTTGTGATGGCAAGCTGGCTTGTAGCAATATCCTTCAGTTCCGAGTTATAGAGTACCTGAAGGTAGGCCGTAGCAACACCCAGCGAAACATCGTTCTTCATTTTATCAAGGTCGTACAGGCTTGCTTTGTAGTCGAGTCCGCGTTGGAATATGGTATTCAGAAGTTGAAAGCCGTTAAATACGGTAATACTGCTGCTCAGGTAGAAATTATTTGACTGAGTGCGTGCGCTTGCAAACTGGTTTGTATAGGGATCTATTGTTTGTCCGTAATTGTAAACATAGGTAGCGGAGCCGTTCAAACTGGGAAATAGGCTTGCCACGCTTTGTTGCTTGTGCTGACGTGTAAGTTCAGCGTTCAGCTGCTGCTGTTTTATCTGGATATTGCCTGATAATGCAGTATTGATACACTCTTCCATCGTCCATAATTTTTGTGCAAAAGAGGTGGAAACTACCAGTAGCAATATGGTGGTAGCCAAGGCTCTTTGTATCGTTGTGAATTTCATGTTCCCGTTATATTAAACAGTATCAGGTATTTTGAAAAGTCCATTGTTGCGGATTTTCCCACTGCAAATATACTTGGTTTGTATTTACAGTAAGCCACCGGACCAAAAATAGACCGTTCGCGAACATTATAATAACTTTTATCCTATAATATTATTATTCTCAACGCAAAAGATACCCTTTGGCAGCGCCCGTTGAGGAATAAATGCGTTAGGGAGCGACCCGATTCAGTTTCAAATAGAACAAAAGCAGTGTACCAAACAGGTCAAAAGACGCTTGAAAGCAGTTTTGCGTCTGATGTAATTTTGAATTGTTGATTTCCTGACAAGGTTTCACAACAAAAAAACAATCTGAAAACCAATAAAACTTAAAAGATATGAGCAGTGCTGACTTCACATTTTTCGCGATTATAATAGCCGGTCTCTCACTGGCAATTTCATTTATCCTGGCCCGCAGCCTGACAATGAAGAAAAAAGCGCTCAACCATTTTTACCAAATCGCCATCGACGATTTTGAAAAGAAACATCATTGGACATGTCCTGCATGTAACACCAGTATTTACGGTGCGCGCAACTATTGCCCGAAATGCAACTTCATGCCCGAATGATAAAGATCCCCCTTAATTAACCTTAATTACATCTAATTGTCCAATCCCCGGCCCGTGGAACTCCCACGGGTTTTTCTTTTTATACCTTCATTTGTTCAATCGCATTTTCTGTGTGTGCATTTTGATTTTCTTTTGTTACTTTGCACTATGAATCTGTTTGATAAAGTTTTTTATTTCAAATTTTTGAAATTCGCAGCAGTAGGTCTCTCCGGAATGATAATAGATTTCGGGCTTACCTGGTTTTTCAAAGAGATTGTCAAAATCCCCAAATATGTGGCAAATGCAATTGGCTTCGTTGCTGCCGCCACTTCTAATTATTTTCTGAACCGCTTTTACACCTTTGAAAGTAATAACCCTGAAATTGCATTCGAGTACTTTAAGTTTTTCAGCGTATCATTAATCGGACTCGGCATCAATACCCTAATCCTTTGGCTATTGGTATCAAAGTTCAAACAAGGATTTTACCTGTCAAAGCTTTTTGCAATTATGGTGGTTATTATTTGGAATTTTCTGGTAAATCTCGCCTTTACTTTTGCATGATGACATGAGTCGGATGCTGAAAGGCAAAACATTTCATAATGAATCGCATGACGGAAAATAAAGGGGTACTCTTCAACATTTTTATTTCCATTGCTTACTTGTTCTTTCTGGGATACGTCATTTTCAGAGCCTGCAGTGTGTCTTTTACCATCGATGAAGCCATCAGCTTTTCCATGCTTAAAAACGGCAGTGGTTTTTATGATTCTGCCAATAATCATTACCTGAATACCGGATTAATGTGGATTTTCAATGCCCTGTTCGGGATGTCGGAGCTGAGTCTGCGGATGCCCAATGTTCTGGCATTCCTGCTCTATTCCGTTTATGGCTTTAAAATACTTTCGAAGTTAGGCAACCAATGGATGTTCTTAATTGGTTTTGTGCTCCTTATCGTGAATCCTTACCTGATTGAGTTTTTTAGTCTTGCCAGAGGATATGGATTGTCGCTTGCTTTTATGATGGCGGCAGTGTATTATCTATTGCGTGAAATCCCTGATGAGAAGGGCATTCGGCGTTTTCTGAAAACGTTGATTGCCGGGCTTGCATGTTGTATTTTGGCAGTATATGCAAACTTTGGGATGCTCAACTTTATTATCACAGCGCAGTTTATTTTTCTGCTCCAGTTTATCCGCGTGTGCCGCAAAAACAAGTATTTGAAACAATCCCACATAATCTATGCAATAGCCATTGTTGTGGTGTCAGTTGCACTGCTCATTCCTGCGTTAATGCAGCTTCTGCGATTGAAGGAATTGAGTCAGCTCTATTTTGGCGGCGATAATAATTTCGTAGATAATTCAATGCTGTCGCTGGTTTCATTTTCTGCTTATGAAAATCCGCTGTTAAAATTCCTGTTTAAAATAATCGCGATTTTTCTGGTGGCAACCCTGCCTGCCGGAATGTTAATGATGCTTGTTAAAAAGGGATGTGCGTCAGGTTTCAGAACAACATTACTGTTAGTGATACTCATGGTTGCCGCACCTGTTATAGAATTTTATTTGTTCGGGAGTCCATACCCTAAAAATCGCACGGCACTTGTATATTTGCCTCTCTTCGGAATTTTTATCACATATTTTATTGCCGAACTGTATAAAATATTTAATAAAAAAGCAGGAATAACAGTGCTTTCCGCGATAAGCGGGATAGTATTATTAGCCTTATCTTCAAATTTTATTTATTGTATGAATACCCGTTTTGCTGTTGAATGGAACTTTGATCAGGATACGAAGGCAGTCATGAAAACAATTGCCGGCAGGCACAATCAGGGATTGTACGGCAACCGGCAATTAAGTATTGCGAACGACTGGCGCAACGCGGCATCCATTAATTACTACCGCGAACGTTATTCAATGGACTTTCTGAATGCCGCAACACGGGATTCGATAAATCGGGACGCGGATATCTATTTCGGACCATCGGCATTGATTCGCACGATTACAATTCCAGGAGTACGCGTGGTCGATTTCTTTGACAACACAAATTCATTTCTCGCCGAAAAAATATTGCCACCCAATCCGGCAAATATCCGACAATAGAATGCGAGATAAGAAAAATATTTTTCAAACACGATTCTTCAATAATTACTTACAGTTATTAAAATGGGGCGCGTCGGCTTGGCAAAACAGCGGGCTTGGCGTTGGCGTGAATAGGATATTTCGTAGAATTCCGTCAATGAAGCTTGCTCGCATTGACAGGAATTCAGAAATATCATAGAGCGGGAAGAAGCATTGTTTTGCCTGGATTCTTTTGGTTCTTTTCTCATCTAAGGAGAAAAGAACGTAATAAAATTTAATAGTTCCGGGGTTTGTGGTGGCTTTCATAAAAGAAATCGAAACATCTCCGGGGTTGAGTTCTATGAACACACAAACTCATTTCTCGCCGAAAAAATATTGCCACCCAATCCGGCAAATCAATGATAATCATCAACAATCGGAAGTTTTCCTACTGCGCCGGTAGTATTCAACCTTAAATTTTGTATCTTTGTATTTCTAAAAATAAGCGTAGGCATGCTTAAAAAAGTGCTGACATATTTTTTTGCAGTCGTATTTCTGCTCTCTGTTACCGGAGTTTCGCTGCAATTGCACACCTGTCTGTCGGCCGGCAAAACAAACTATTCATTTTACCCTGAATATTTCGGCGCCAAAAAATCATGCTGCTGTGCTGCTGAAAAATTCGACAATAAGGCTGATAATGGCGGCATTCCGGAAATGAAGGAAATGCCGTGCTGTTCCAATAATCATATTCTTTATAAAATACCAACATTTCAGAATCAGCGCGCCGAGCTGAATTTTGTTAAAGTGCTTATCAACATTCCGGGTTTTACCCGTTTAGAGGCAGAAATGCCTGTCAGCAAAGAGTCCTTGACCGTTAACGAATACCGACCGCCACCACCCACATTCACGGGACTGGCGTTCCTGAAGTTTTCCCACAATTATAAAATTCCCGCCCCTGTAAGCTGAAGTTCACCACGAATAGCGGAGTGGCAGGGCTTTGCCCCGCATCATCATTTCAGTTTACATTCTAAAAGGCAATAAAATGTTCAGAAAACTCATGACGGCCCTACTGATAGCCCTGTTCGGGCTTACAGCGGCAACGGCACAAACACTTACAGGAACTATTTACGGATCGGGAGATAATAACGGAAAGTCGCCACTGCCGGGCGCATCCGTTTATTGGCGCGGAACCACAACAGCCACATCAACCGATGCCAACGGGCATTTCAGTATTGTAAAATTGAACGGAAAAAACGCGCGTCTGGTAATTAGTATGATCGGATATAAAGCCGACACAATCATACTGGAAAAAGATGCCCGAACACTGGAACATACGCTCGCGCTCGACAATCTTCAACTGAAAGGCGTGGAAATACACGACAATCAGGAAAGTAATTACATATCGAAAGTCGACCCGCGCAAAGTGCAGATACTTACTACCAACGAGTTCTACAAAGCGGCATGCTGCAATCTGGCCGAGAGTTTTGAAACAAACGCCTCGGTTGATGTAAGCTATAGCGATGCGATTACCGGTGCCCGGCAGATACAATTGCTGGGTCTTTCGGGCATATACAGCCAGATACAAACAGAAAATATCCCTTCGGTGAGAGGGCTTGCATCTACTTTTGGACTGAATTATATTCCCGGAGCCTGGATGGAGTCTATTCAAATATCCAAAGGCACATCCTCTGTTATCAACGGCTTTGAATCTGTTACGGGGCAAATAAATGTTGAGTATAAAAAGCCCGCAACAGCCGATAAAGTTTTTATAAACGTCTATGGAAACAGCAACAAACGCTTTGAGGCAAATGCTACGGGCGCATGGAAAATAAACGATAAGCTAAGCACTATGCTGATGCTCAGCGGCAGCGACTACCGCGACCGCATTGACCATAACCATGATAATTTTCTCGACATCCCGAAACTCACCAGCATCAATGTTTTTAACAGGTGGGATTATATCAACCCGGGAAAATTCGTTTCACGTTTCGGCATCAAATACATGCAGGAAGACCGCAGCGGAGGCACTATGGATTACAATCATAAAACGTTTGTTGACGATACGGCTCTGATAAACAAAGGAACAGAACCTTACGGATTCGGACTGAAAACAGCGCGCGCAGAAGCATTCTGGAAAAACGGGCTGATGTACAAAGACAAACCGTATAAAAGCCTGGCACTTATTTTATCCGGCATATATCACAAACAGGAAGGCTATTTCGGTCTGAGTGATTATTCGGGAACGGAGAAGAATTTTTATGCCAACCTGCTGTATCAGTCTATTATCGGCAATACCAATCATAAGTTCACCACCGGACTGAGTTTTATCTATGATGATTATATCGAGAATTATAACCAGAAACTGTATATTTATAATTACCAGATTACCGGAATACTTACCGATGCAAGCCTTTTTACAATCAACCATTCGGTACTGAATTATTACAACTGGAATCGTACCGAAATAATCCCGGGAGCCTTTTTCGAATACACCTACAATTACAAAGAAAAATTCTCTCTGATTGCAGGACTGCGCGCCGATTATCATAATAAATACGGATTGTTCTTTACCCCGAGAATGAACCTGAAATACAAGATTAATGATAATAATGTGATTCGTGCTTCGGCAGGTATGGGTTACCGCACACCCAATGTCATCTCCGAGAATTTATCGCTGTTGGCAAGTCAGCGCTCACTGGTATTTCGCGAAGACATGAAACAGGAACAGGCAGTCAACTTCGGTATTAATTACATCAAAGAGTTTAAAATGTTCAAACGTAAGGCTGAGGTTGACATTGATGTGTATCGTACTCAGTTCCTCAATCAGGCTATTGTAGACCTCGACAGCACGCCTACGGTTGCGTATTTTTATAATCTTAAAGGAAAATCATACTCCAACAGCTATCAGGCGCAGTTTTCATTCGAGCCGGTAAAGCGTTTGTCAATATTGCTGGCCTACCGTATCAATGATGTCAAAACAACCATCAATGGTAAATTGCAGCAGCGCCCCATGATTAATAATTATAAAGGACTGGTAACACTATCGTATGCAACCCGTTTTGAAAAATGGAAGTTTGATTTCACCGCGCAGTTCAACGGAAAATCAAGACTCCCGAATCAGGAGCTGATGCCCGAAAAAATTAAACGACCTGCCACTACGCCCGAGTACATTTTACTGAATGCTCAGATAACAAAGAAGTTCCGCAATTTTGATGTTTATATCGGCAGCGAGAATCTTACCAACTTCACACAAAAAGACCCGATTACCGAGTATTTCAGACCGTACCATACCCATTTCGATACATCCATGGTCTGGGGGCCCGTTACCGGACGTGTTATCTATGCCGGATTCCGTTACCGGCTGAGAAATATTTAGGAAATAAGCGAAAGTTTTTCCTAACCAAAAGAGCCGCAACCGCGGCTCTTTTGGTCTAACATCTTACGTCTAATGTCTTACTACTAATAAGTGGGACGTACTGTCCGTCAGCTGACGGAGAACCAGTGACCTCCATTAAACCAAAAAGGACCGCTTGTGCGGTCATTTTTGGTCAAAATCTTACGTCTATTGTCTTACTACTAATAAGTGGGACGTACTGGATTCGAACCAGTGACCTCTGCCGTGTGAAGGCAGCGCTCTAAACCAGCTGGGCTAACGTCCCTGTTAAAGCTGCGCAAAGATATCAATTTTCCTTAAACGAAACGCTTGTTGACTCACGACTCGCGACTTTTCATCATCTCCGCCCCACTTGTCAGTCCGGTAAGCGATACGATAGGGTCAGCATCGTCCATAGTAAGTCCAACCTGCAAGGCCGCAGCACGGCATCCTCCAAGGCAGTTCTCATAAACGCTGCATCCCGTGCAATATTCGGGTGTGTTCTTCAGCCATAAGGTTGCCGGTTCGCTGTTAAGAATTTCATCAAGCGATTTTTCAAAAATATTACCGGCCACCAGGGGCGAGTGATTACACAGACGGATATTACCTGTGAGGTCAAGTGTTATCGGAAGCTTGCTGCGGTCGGTTGAACACGAGCTAAAAGCAATATTCGGATAATCTGCCGGATTTACAACACAAAAAGGGGTACAAACATTTGACGATATTTTCAAATTCAATGCCCCGGCAACGCGATTGGCAGTTTCGTAGGCGCTTCGCAATTCCTGCATTGTAGGAATAATATTTTTCATCTCCGCAATACCTTTACCGCCGATATTAAAACGGTTGATCATAACCTGCTTCAGCCCGAGCGATTCAGATATAAAGGCAAGCGTACTTTCTACGGATGAAATGTTATGGCGTGTGAGCACAATCACCGGTAATACGGAACCTCCGGCGGCAGTAATCTCCCGAATGGTCGTAACGGCCTTCGCCCACGAGCCTTCAACATTCGTCATTTTATCGTGTTCGCCCGAGAAACTCGAATGCACGGGTATTTTAAACAAACTTACGCCGAGCTTCAGAAGCTCCTGATATGATTCAGGATACGGAGCATTGCCATTACTCACAACGGTCACTTCTTTTTTACGGATACGCGCAAACTGCACAACCTCGCTGAAGCGCTCACTAAGCAGTGGTTCGCCTCCGGTAAAGGTGATATGCTTTACATCGGACCAGCGAAACAGCTTTTTCAGCGTTTTTATCGCTTCTCTGTATGAAGAAACAAATTTTTCAGGCTCGCCGCCGGCCTTCCATATATTGTGGCAATAGCTGCAATCCAGATTACACTGGCAGGTGGTTTCAACCGTAATATTTGATAATTCTATTTTCAATGCAGCATTCGGTTAATTATAAAAAACACTATTCATACTTGGACAAAAAATCGCAGAATATGAGGATAAAAATAATTGTTTCTGAACGAATCAGCGCGAAAAAATTTGCTGATTTATTTTATTCTGTCTATATATTCTTTTTCAAAAGCCATCGTGAGTGCCGCTTTCAGTTTTTCTCGTTCCTTTTTACCCGACCCGCCCATGCAATAGTTGATGTACACATTCTTCAGGGTAAGCCGGGAAGTGCTTCCATTGCCCGCAATACTTACCCTGGTCTCGACGCAGTTACAGTATGATGCGGTATCCGTATGCATGTAGCGCGATGCGGGTATATTCAGCGCAAACGCCTTATTATCTTTAATAAAAGTTGTATCCGTTACCGGGATAAAATATTGATAAATCGTATCAATTTCATCGGTGGGTTTGTCCGTAATGCGGTTGTACTTATAAAGCGTGTCTTTACGAATAGTTGATGACGTGTATGATATCCATGATGTATCGCCGTAACCAGCAAGCATGGTGTCTGCTTTCTCAATGTCAAATGAATAAATCATATTGTGGCAGCCATTGCCATTGCCGATGCTGTTTATGCGTGCAATAAGCTCTTCTTTAGGCATATTAAGCGTATACGTTTTATTCACTTCAATACTTCGGTCATAGCTCGTAGAGCAGAAGGCAAACAGCGCAGCCAGCATGACGGGTATGCGCAACAGCCTCACGGGCAGCTTGTGATTTCCCTTAAAACGATATGAAAAGGGGAGTACTGCAAGTGCAGATAAATCATAATAATCCACGGTACGAACAATGCGAAATGCCCCAATGCTGTTCCATCCGTCGATGATGGCTTGCGATGCCGACGATTTCCAAAATACAAAAAGCACTGCCGTAATAATGAAAATCATTTTTTTCTTCCCGGGAAACAGAACGGTGAAAAACAACGGAAAAATGAACAGTCCGGCAAGGTCAGAGAGTTTCCCTGTAAAGAAATTATGGAAGGAGTATTTCAGCGCCAGGTCATTCAATAACAGCATTACCAGTGCCGCAATAAATCCATATGATAAAAAAATGCCGCTGCGTTTATTCATTGGAATTACACCTTGAACATCACAAATATAAACATTCCCCGTAATTGCGATACCACCTGGCAGCCGAAACAATCCCTTCATTCTGTCTCCTGACTTCTTTTTACTTTACAAGCATTACAGAATTTCGACTCACGACTTTATTCTTTTGACTCACGACTCACGACCTGCCACCTCCCTTCCCCATTTGAGGGGGAAGGGTCGGGGATGGGGGCTTTTTCGACTCACGACTTTTTAATTCTTTACATTTGCATTTAAACAAAAGTGCCAAAGAAAAATAACAGAATCGTCATGAAACTTTCAGAAGCCATCATCAACCGTCGCAGCATCCGCAAATATACATCAGAGCCCGTGGGCGATGATACCATACAAAAAATCCTTGAGGCAGGATTTTACGCTCCCTCGGCGCGAAACACACAATCAAACGAATTCATCGTAATTCGGAGCAAAGAAATACTTCAGAAACTTTCTGAAGCGCACCCCTACGGCAAAATGCTGCCGGCTGCTGCATTTGCGGTAGTTGTTTGCGGAAGCCGCGAACGCGAGGAGCATGAGTCATATCTGAATACCAATGGGTGCGCTGCCATGCAAAACATGCTGCTCATGGCGCATTCGCTCGGACTGGGTGCCGTGTGGCTGGGCGTTTACCCGCGCACCGACCGTATGAACGGCATCGCTTCAGTTCTTAATATTCCTTCCGGATTTATGCCCGTGCAGATGTTCGCAGCCGGTAGGCCTGCCGAAGAGCGGCCGCATCCCGACAGAGTTCATCCCGACAGAATTCATCGGGATGGCTGGTAATCAGTACCTGATTTTTATTCCGTAATCAAAATCTGTTTTTATCATTTCGCTGAGCGAAAACCTTGTTGTAACGGTCGTACCACCATTTTCAGCAATGGCCTTGATGTTCGAAATTTTGGTTGCGCCTTTCGGCAGATGATAAATGGAGTTGAAGCTGATGAATTGCATCATCATGTCGCCCGCCATGGAGTTGATGGTTTTATTTCCTTCCATCAGCTTTTTGAGCAGGGGCGCCATATTTTTCTTTACCAGCCTATGTTTCGATACCTTCACGAACGAGGGCGAAAACAAACCCGGTTTTCTCCCGAAAAGCCTGTAAATAGACTTATTCAGCGAGCGGCTGTCTTTAAAATCCATGCTGATTGCGAACAGACCTTTTTTATTATCCGTTACCGGGATGATGTTGCTGATGCCCGGCATGCCTTTCAGCAATGAATCGGCAAACAGCGGAAAGGCTTTGATTTTGTTGAGAATATCCATGTCTACGTTTGGACTTTGCTTGTCCGATGCCGAGCCCAGCATTCCCATATCGATGCTGGCGCGAATCGTTCCCGAACCGTCGGCATTCACCGTTATCTCGTCGGTAATCTCAATACAGCCTGTCATGAAAAGCAGGCAGCAAAGGAATAATAGAATAAATCTTTTCATAGAGCAATCTGCCACTATCAGTTGCAGCTGTTACTTCCGTCAATCGATGTCCATTTGCCTTTTACACAGCTGTAGGGATAAATCTTCGACTGCACTTTATTGTCTTTTTTAGGCATGCAGATAATAGATCCTTCGCTGTACACATTGTCGTTATACAGGCATGAGCGGCAGTCCATGGCGTATTTTATTTCCCACTCATTGATGGAGCGTGGAGCTGCAATAAAAAATTTGTCACAGGGGAAATTATCGGAATGAATCCATGAACCCGATGTGCAGGTGTAGGGATATAATTGCCCGGATTCGCCCAGCGGTTTCACCTGTCCGACTACCGATCCTTCCGAAAAATAATGACTTTCAAACATGCAAACCTGACAAGAATAGGTCCCTGCAGCCTGAGCCATTACCTTATTTGCCACAAAAATGCCGGTCGAAACTACCAAAAGGAGTACAAAAAGTTTTTTCATTTTTTTATTGATTTTGAAATGTATAATTGTGTTAAAATATTCGCCGATATGTTATGTAAAACAGATGAATATTCCTGTTCTGTCGTCATTTCTCTCCACAAACCTAACAAATCATACGGTGCATTGAACGGAATCGGCATTTAGTTACGGACAACCCATTGTGAATAATGCTAAAAGCACCGGCCTTCGGCCTTCTGACGCCACTTCAACTTTTTTAACTTTTCAATTGTTCCCGCCAAAGGCTGACAGGCGATTTATAACTCGTCCTAAAATAGGTTGACATTTTTTTTACCCCCCCCCTTTTTAGAGCCTGTCCCGTACCGCAGGTCGGGAGGGGCAGGGGGGCAATATCTGTTGTTTATTTTGAAATTCTGAAATTATAACGGAAAGGGCGCAGTGCATAGTTTCCTGTTTGAAAGATTTCCTTATATGTTCCTTTAACCGAATAATTCCCGGCTTCAAGTGAGTCCAGATATATGCTGCCGACAGTTACTATTCGCCGGGTAACACTTGTGCTTTTCGCGACAATCAGTTTGCCATTACATTCGACTGAGTCTATCGAGATATCTTGAGTATGATTAGAATTAGGGTTCTCTGATTGATTAATTTGCAAATCGAACGAACATGCATTTTTCTTGTCAGACTTTGTGGGATGCACCGATATTAAAACTGGAAAGAAATAGTCAGAATAAACTACACTTCCACTATATATTTGGTCGAGTAGCTGATATTCCAAAATTGCCATGTCGCTTTGAAGCATTTTGAGCGCCCCCATAGAAGTTGTTTCTTTTGAAACAATCATATAATCTTTGACCTCTAACTGCTTCCTGTATTTTGCGTCAATCAATGCATTCATAGAGTCCAGGGAATGAATGTATCTCTGTTGCAGCTGACCAATATTTAAATTATGCTCGTTGTTCACAACCTTGTCTGTTAATGCAAAGAAACGGCTGGCAATGTGCATTATTGAGTCGGCCTTTTTAATCGCAAGGGCTTTTATAACAGGATTACATTGTGTATTATTCGATATGCGTTTATAGCCTTCATTACTTCTGGCTATAGTAAAAGCAGTGAATTGGGAATATGAGTCCTCAAGCTCCATCATTACTCGCCTGTCTCGATTATTGCTGCAAGAAAAAAATGCGAAACAGCTAAGCAGAAGAACAAATAATTTTATTGGTTTGTGGGTCATTTATTTTTATTTCTTACACTTACTTGGAAAAATGCTTACAATATCCCATCATATCGTATGATTATCAATAATCAAGGGCTTAATTAAAAGCAGACAAATAGCCATTTCAATGTCGGCGTCGTTAAATATAGTCAGGTAATAATTGGGCTTATCCGACATGCTGTGGTATGCTTTTTTTAAATACCCAATTTTCATTGCGTTTTTTAGCAACGATGTTGAATCTAAATTGACAATCGTTTTGTAGGTATCATTACCGTATTCGCAAGTATGCTTTAATGAGAAAAAAAACTTACGCCTAACCGTCACATTTTTATTTTCACGCTTGAAAAAGTATAGTCTGTAGTTGAAATCATAAAATATTTTATGCGAATCCACAAAGATATCGCAGACATTATCTCCGTGTTCGTCTTTCAAAAGAGTGCTATCAAGCTCAAAGTTATGGATGCTTTTATACACTAGTTTCCCGTCTTTATAAAAGAGATGTCCATTATATTTTGAATATATTGAGATTATCATTTTTTTTTAGTCGTGTCAATTTCTTGCAACATGCCTTCATGTTAGGCTACACCACACAGCTTGCCTCGCCTTAGGCGAGGAAGGCTTAATTATTACCTATAGCAGTTTATTCAAATTGAATAAACATATCTGCTACTCCTATCAAGTCGCCATTAGGTTTACTTGCTACAATATTATCCAAATAGACGTAGTGAACTTTCTTTTTTTTCTTAACAAACCTTTTTATTGTTACTGGAATTTTATTGCTGTTTACGTTTATTGGATACGCCGCCTAAATTGACCAGTCTACGCCGTTTTAATTTGACCACCTTCA